>JAFADM010000144.1 GCA_023424865.1 Bacillota bacterium
AGGGCATACTCCTCCCATTTAAGCAGCCCTTCGGAAGCATCTCCGGCAGGCGCGACAATAACTAAATCCTCCAGTGATTTCTGGCTGGCCCCTTCCGGCTCAAACACCCGGAGAAGAAAATAGCTGATCGCTCTATCGGTGTGAAGCATCCCATAGGTATTGATATAAGGAATGGGCTCAGAGCCTTTATAGCCTATTCCTGCATAGGCCAGCACACCTTCCTCCGAGAGGCCTTTATGAAAGGAAACCTCTATGGCGTCATATTTTTGTGAATCGTTTACGCCGTCTATTTCAATACGCCCCTTAAAGACCGGGCTTTGAAACAATGGGGTGTACAGCTTGCCCTCAATAAGAATACTCAGGGTTTCCAGCGTTTCAGGAGTCTTTGCTCCTGTTCGAAATTTGGCTCCCGTATACTCTTTGTGAATCGAATGGGGATACTCTCTTACGCCAGGTAAGTGTCAAGCATAGAACATAGATTTTCAAAAAACAGTCAATCTCACTGCCCTGGAAAACTTCTTTCTCAAGCCCCTCCGGCTTAATGCACTTCGACAGTATCAATCATGAGACGAATGATTTTGTGATCGGTTTCCTTCATTCCTTCCCGGGCCAGCTCACCTACATTTTTTATAGTATTTTCCACTCCCTTGGTTACAATACCCTCACCGCTTAAGAACTGGCTGCCCTGGCGGTACATCTCCATGCCCAGAAGGCCTGCCTCCACCGCCGAGGCAATTTTTGCCGCACAGCTGGATTTGGCACCGTCACAGATAACACCGGAGTTAATGGCCAACGCATTGACAATGGTGTGAGAAATATCACGATAGCGCCCCCCGTAAAGGTAGGTAACACCGGCCCCGGCCCCGCAGCCTGCACTGACTGCGCCGCAATAAGCCGAAAGCCTTCCGATTCCCGTTTTCAGATGTATGGTTACAAGATTGGAAACGATTAGCGCCCGGTAAAGCTCTTCCTCCCCCGCTTCCAGCTCCCCGGCATAGACAATGACAGGCAGGGAGGCTGTCATTCCCTGATTTCCGCTGCCGGAGTTTATTACCACCGGCATTTCACAGCCGTTCATACGGGCATCGGATCCGGCGGCAGCCATGGCCTTGGCCCGGTTTTGGACACTGCTTCCGTAGGAACTAAGAAGAATTCTTCCAATATTGGCTCCCCATTTTCCCTGAAGGCCTTCTTCAGCGATTGCGGTATTGTAAGCAATCTGCCTGCCGATGATGTCCCGGACCAGAGCAAGCTCTACCTTATCTGCGAACTCAATGATCTTTTCCACCGTCAAGAGCTTTCGATCCGTTCGCTTTTCATGCTCACCATCGGTGTATTCGCTGAAATGAAGGACCTTTCCGTCCTTTTCAATTTTAACGATATTGGTGTGGTAGCCGGAAAGCCGCACTGCGGCATAGCTATTGGCCTTTCGGACAGTTATCTCAATATCAAACACGCATCCGGAATCCGATTCAAGCACCGAAAAGGAGGCTTTCGACAAATACTCCCCAATAAGACTTATTTGCTCAGGTGTTACGTGGGATATAACCTCCAGCTCTTTGTCGGCCTGTCCGGCGATAATCCCCGCAGCGGCTGCGGCGGCGATACCTTTAAGTCCACCGGTATGAGGAACGATAACGCTTTTTACATTCTTTACAATATTTCCGCTTACACGTATTTCCAGACTGTCAGGTATCTCACCTAAAGTCGCTCTGGCAATGGCAGCCCCATAGGCCACTGCAATCGGTTCGGTGCAGCCCATAGCCGGAATAAGCTCTTCATTGAGTATGGCAAGATAAGCCTCTTGCAGTATTTTATCCATGGTATTTTTCCTCCAATTTTATAAGCCGTAACTTATTCCAGATCTTTGCGCATTAGATAATCCGTTTGCACTTCTTCACCCATGACAAAGGTATGGTTTCCCATGATATAAAAGCCGTTCCTGCGGTAAAAATTAAGCGCATGGCTGTTCTTTTCCCATACGCCAAGCCATAGATAGGTTTTTTGGAGGCTCTTAGCCACCTCAAAGGCTTTATTCATTAAAACACGTCCCAAACCCTTACCCTGGTATGCCTCTAAGATATAAATCCTTTCAAGCTCAAGGGATAGCGGATCATGGATATCGGTTTGTGCGGGACTTTCGTTTAACTTAATATAACCGGCAGCCTCCTCTTTTTCATATATAAAATAAAAGGCGGAGGCCCTATCGGCTAATTCGCTTCTAAGCTTGTCTTCATTAAAGGCCTTATCCAGATAGGCTTTCATATTCTCTTGTGTATTAGAACCCGCAAAGGTGTCCCTGTAAGTTGCTTCAGATATTTTTCGAAGCTCGTCCACATCTTCCGGTGTGCATTGTCTTATAGCGTCATTCATGGCTTATACTCCTTTAGTGCGTTTTTTAGAAGCGACAGAGCTGCAATACATTTAAATATAAATATACTACAAAACCTCACGGAAATGAACGTGCAGGCTAAATGCAAAGGCTTAAGAAGAGTTTGCGAAGAGTTACCGCTAAATGAGAGCAGATCTCTGTCGTTATATTTTTTTATTGATATCTATAGCGTAGTACGATATAATCAATATAGCGCACTACGCTATAGGTGAGGGAGCTTTATGGACAAGAGAATTAAGAGATTTTATGTCCCGATGACCGAGACAAGTTTTTATATTTTGTTCGCCTTGCAAGACGAAATGCACGGTTACAACATCATGTACTATGTGAAAGAACTAACGGGTGGCGAAATCACTTTGGGTGCAGGTACCGTTTATACCAGCTTATCTAAAATGGAAAAGGACGGACTTATTGTTTTTACAAAATCGGAAAACAAGCGAAAATATTACAGGTTAACTGATTTAGGAAATGAAGTATTAGATCTTGAGCTTGGGCGAATTGAAAGATTGTATAAAAATATACAGACTCGGAGGAAGTCAAAATGAGCGAATTCAAAACCCTTAGACGGCATTTCAGCATCTCTGATTTTGAGGAGGAGCAGGATTTTTTGACTTCCTTTCATTCAGATGGATGGCGGCTGCTCTCTGTTAAAGGAAACAAATATATTTTTGAGAAATGTGAAAGAAATACTGTTTCTTATAAAATAGACTTTAATCCCAATGAGCGGCAAAGAGATGAGTATATCCAATTCGTTGTGGATTTTGGATGGCAATTTATAGCCGAGAGGAACGGCAGGTTTTACTTTTCAAAGCCAACATCGCTTTATAGCGAAAATGAATGCAAGCTCTTTAGTGATAGGTCAACGAAAGCCCTGATGTGCCGGAAAATTGTAAACCGGAAGTTGCTCCGGCTCATTCCTTTATCTGCTGTTATGGTATTCGTTTCGTTCCTCATAGGCTTTACTTTATTCACATTCCACATAGCCCCACTATTTCTTGCCGCATTTATATCGGTAGTGCTTCTGTCCGGCTTAATTTTGGCGTTATACGCAAGCTATCTGACAAGTTTTATAAAGCTGAAAAGGATTATGAAAGACGATTATCAAGTGGAAAGCCATGGCTCTAAGGCATCACAAACGGCTGCGCTTGTAATTTTATCTTTAATTGCACTAATCGGCGGTTTGTTACTGAATTTTGAGAGCTTTGTTTTTGGAGGCTATACCGTAGAAAATGCGATTGTGACCACCTGTGTCATCTTGTTATGGTGCCTTTTATTTGCTTTGGGCTATAAAAATTACAGGTTTATGTTGTATACGTCCATCTATTTGTTACTCACCTTTATTGGTGCAATAATCTCATGGGTAGGTGTCTATACCGGTGATCCGCTAGCCATTAACCTTCTACTGTTTGTCCCGACTTCGGGAGCCCTTTCAGGTTTCGGGTTTCTGTTTAGCAATAACCTGCTGGCAATAGGGGCAATTATTTTAACGTCTGTAATTGCTATAAGCCTTAGCTTTATGTTTTTAATTAAAATACAAAAACAGCAACGTTAAAACAAATCAAAAACATTTGGGAATCAAACCCCTCCTTTTAGCCAGATTTGCTTACGCAAGGGGCCACCAATAAGACAAAGACGGATATCCTATTGATACCCGTCTTTGCATACATTTTCTGACCGAAGGCTGTGTGTCTTATTTTACTATTTCAGCTGCATCTCCAGGCATCCTGCCCATAGGGCAATTCCCATCAGGGCTTTCTTGCAATGAGAAGGAAGCGATGCTCCGTACCCTGTACAAACCCGTTTTTCGTAATTTCCTTCCGGCAGTCCCATAACTGTTCAAAAGCGCTTTCAACAGAGAAACCTGGAAACTCCCATTCTATAATCTTTGCAAAATACACCAGCGCGCCCACATCATAAAACCGCAAGGGTGTAAAAGCTTCCTCGCTTTTGAGGATTTGAAAACCGGCCTGCTCCAAAGCCATTTTATTCTTTTCCAGTGTATGCTCCGGAAAAGGAGGAACAAAGTCAGGCAAAAGCCGCAAGGACAGCTCCTCGTCGTTTTTGCCTCCCACCTGCTGAGTTATAAAAAGGCCTCCAGGATTTAATATACGGCTGACTTCCGAGGGATTGAAATCCTCATGACGGTTGGCAACAACATCAAAGCTTGATGCGTTAAAAGGCAGCGGCTGCCCTCCGTCTGCCTCTTTCACGGTTATACCCATGGGTGCCAGTGTTTTTTTACACAGCTCCACATTAGGCGGATAGGCTTCCGTTACAGAGGTAAGCTCCGGAGAGTGGCCCAGGGACAATAAAAACTCGCCCCCTCCCGTACCCATGTCAAGCAGCGTATCGGTTGACTTTAAGAGAGCTATTAGGAGCTCCCGGTAATCCCATGGAAGCGCTTCCTCTTTCCATCGTCCATCAAGATGGGAAAAATCCCAGCCCTTAAAGGCGTAATTTTCTTCCGTCTGCCACTGTGCTTTTAGCTTGGCCTTAAGTTCACTATGATAAGCGTGATTTTCCAAATTCATATTAACTGCTTCCTCTCATTATTTTTTTACGGAGGAATGGCACAGCTAACTGATAACAAATTCATTATCCCGGCACAATCTGCTACCAGATTAAATTAACTGCGCCGAGTAATTAATTCGTTTGGTCTTCAAATAAAATCCCTGCTTTCGTTATAAACTGATATTATTATAACAGATTCTTTATGCTAATCCATAGCACATAACAAACAGAAGGCAACCTGAAACAACACCCGTCAGTGCCGCCAGCCCCAGCTGAAACCAGAGAAGCTTATCCGGCTCAAGGGACGGATAGGCTGCTTTAAACAGTACATATCCCCTGGATTTTAAACCTGGCAAGGCACTTTTTCGCCAGGCAAGGCCTCCAACACCCCCGAGGCCGAAGCACAGGCCTCCTATAGAAAAATAAAACCCGGCTTCCCTTCGTATACCCTTCCAGCTCTTATGCCTTTCCCCGTAAGTTTCTTTTACCGAAAGCCCCAACGCACTCAAGCTTTTTATAACCTCAGAGGCTTTCCTGTCGTTTCCGGCACGCAGATAAAGAGCGGTATAGCTTTTAGGGCCTCCATACCTTACCAGAAGGCTTTTAGCAGTATCTAAACTCATATACCCTGCGAATCCGGCATACCCATCACCGGCTGCAATGCCGCAAACCTTTGAAACCAAAGCTCTGCCGCTCCCTCCTGCTTCAAGAGAATAGGGCAGGCTGAGCCAATCTGTCTCCAGTGCCTCTCTTTCGCTGATGATCCGTTCTCCCGCGAAAAATTGGCTGAAAGCCCTGTCATTCAGAACAAGGTAAGGCATGGCACTTTCCGAAGGAAACATTTGCCCCTGCAAAAGAGATCCGCTTAAGTAGGCCCGTTCAATGGCTAGAAGGGCGACCTTTGCTGAATAAATGCCAGTTTTAAGCTCCACAGGAATTTCAATGACAGGCGAAACAGCTTCTACTTCCGGAATGCGGTACACCTCCTCCAAAAGGCCATCATATAGCTTTTTTTCCTGTCCTGCCAAGGGAACAATCAGCTCGCAGGCAAGAGCCTCCTCTCTTTGGACGCCTGCTTCCATAGCCCCTGCCAGGGATCCGAAAAGGGTACCTGCAGCCATGGCGGCCGCCACAAAGGCTGCCCATCCATAATGGGGTTCTTTAAAGGCTAAGCCTATCCAATCACTGAGTCTCATATAGAAGTTCCTTCTTCCGATTCCGTTTGAACAGAATAACGGACAGGCCTGTTATTACCGTACCCCCGATGACAATGGAAAACCACCATTGACCGGCTCTTACCGGTTCCTCGTCAGGCGGGGCTTTATACGAAGCGGGAGGAGGATCGATTCTGGATATAAAATCCGTTGTCTGTTCATAGGCCCGTCCGGCTGCATCCTCATAGCTCAGGGTAAGTGTGCCGTTGGTTATGCCATATTTACTCTCACCCGTTTCTCCCGTTCCCCCTTCCCTGGCGGCAATAAAAATGTCTATCTCCCCCTGTTTCGCTGTTCCCGCCTCCATATTTCCGATAAAGGCCGAGGCAAGAGGAATAAAGCCCGGCGCAGCCAGCCGGATACACACATTATAAACCCGCTCCCGGCTTAAATTCATGACATTGAAGGATAGAGGCAGAGTCTCTCCCGATACCACATTGTCCGGAATGACAGGAGCCTCAAGCTTCACAACCGCAGGCTGAGAAATTTCCACAGTCAAGGTCCCGGCAGATGAAAGCGTTCGTGCTTCCGGGTTATCATAGGTCATAGCAAGGTCAAGGGTGTATCTGCCAGTGGGAGTCTCAGTGTCTGTTTTAAAGCTTAATGTCAAATCCAGGCTTTCACCTTTATCCAGCCTTTCAACATAAAGCACATTTGAAGCATTGAGCAGGGTCATATGGACTTTGTCCCACTGAACCTCAACGATCATATTCTGAACAGCCAGAACATCACTGGTGTTTTGAAGAGTTAGAAGAACAGTCCACTCATTTCCCGCATTTATAGATTGAGGCGTTATTGTATATTTTTTCACAAGAACAAGGGGCTGTGAAACAGGTATTTCGGGCGGCTCCTCGTAATTGGGATCCTTTCCGTCCGAAACCGTTACATAGATTGTAAAGTCCTCCTCCACCCGGTTTCCTTCAAGTGTTTGACCCTGTATGGATACCACCACCGGGTAAACCCCGTTTAGCCGTTCCTTCAAAAGCGGCAAATCAAAACGCACAAGACAGGCGTTTACGGAAAGCCCCTTAACGTTTGACTGAACCTCCGATAACATCACCTCTTTGCGGTAAGCCCTGTACTCAAAGGGAGAGGTCTTTGTATCGCCCAGGCTTAGCACTGCCGTTACCGTGTTATTCTTTAATGGCCCGTCGGATAAAACAGGGAGGATAAGAATGGCTGTATCCTCCTGAATCACAGGCGTATAGCCCTGAGAATAGCTGCTGTCCATTCCCGGATACAGGTTCCGGCTGTCCAGGGACAAATGAACCGAGTCCTCCTTCTCCGGCTCGGTAACAGCGTTGGGATCCTTGCCATCCGTAATGGTTATGTAAACGGTAAAGGTTTTTGAGACAGCTTCATTTTTTTCATTTCTGCCGCTTACAGTCACCGCCACCGGATAAATGCCGTTTATTCTGCTTTCAGCCAGGGAAAGCTCAAATCGGATATAGCAGGCGCTTACCTTTTTCTCGCCATTATTGACAGGGGTCAGAGTGAGTGCAGCCTCCTTCTGATAGCTTTTAAAAACAAAAGGGGAACGGTCGATATCCCCCAGATCCGGGACAGCCGTCAGGGTGCTCCCCTTTAAATAACCATCAGCCAGGACGGGAAGGATTAGGGTGGCCACGCCATTTGCGACAATGGGGGAATAGCCCTGGGAATAGGTTTTATCCATCCCTTCGTAGAGGTTGGCGCTGTCCAGTGAAAGATTGACCGGACGTAGGTTGATTTCCTGGGTTTCGTCCTCATCCTGTCCGTCGCTCACAGTGACATAGGTGGTGAAGCTCTCTTCAAACCACAGGTTTTCTTCCGTCCTGCCCCGAACCGTAATAGTAACGGGAAAGGCACCGTTTCGGCGATCCTGCTTTAGAGCCAGGTCAAAACGAACGAGATAGGAGGCTTCTGCGGCCTCGGTGCCGTTTGCCGGATTCTGTGCCAGCACCACAGTCTTCTGATAATTGCGATAAACAAAGGGCGAGGTTGAAGTATCCCCCAAATAGGGCGTAACGGTAATAGTATTTTCCTTTAGCGGCCGGTTTGAATGAAGAGGCAGAACGATGACGGCATGTCCCTCCTGAACCAGCGGGGCGTATCCGTCCCTGTAGGCTCTGTCCATTCCTTCGTAAACATTTTCATGATCGATTGTCATCAGGGGCTCAGATGCCTCCGCTAGCTGAGGAATCGAGGTTAGAAGAAATACCGCCGTCAAAAGCAGCAAGTTTCTCTTTTTCATTTTCCACCTCCAAAGGATTGTTTCAAGGCCTAACCACCGTAAGGACACCGCCATCCATTTCCGACACCGAATCGCATAGTTCTTCCATGTCCAGGGGATTATGACTGGCAAGCAGTATGGTTTTCCCCTTTTGCCGAAGCTCCTTTAAAAGCTCCCGCATTTCTCCTGCTCCTTTTTTATCCAGTCCGTTAAAGGGTTCGTCCAGAAGGAGGAGTTCGGGGTCTTCCATGATGGCCTGGGCGATGCCCAAACGCTGCCGCATACCCAGTGAATACTGACCCACATTCTTTTTCATGGCGGGATCAAGTCCCACAAGCCGCAAAAACCATATAAGATCCTTATGTGAGATTTTCCCCCTGAGCTCCGCCAAAATGGACAGATTTTTAATACCGGACAAATGGGGCAAAAAGCCCGGGGTTTCAATAATAACACCCATTTCAGAAGGGAAATCCATATCCCTTCCCACCTGAAGGCCATTGACAAAAATCCTGCCCCCTGTGGGCTTTAGAAAGCCGCAGATGCATTTCATAAGCACCGTTTTTCCAGAGCCGTTGCCCCCGGCAATACCGTGTATCCGGCCTCTCTCAAACTCATGGGATACCTGACGGAGCACCACCTCCTGTCCAAAGGCAACGAAAACCTTCTCTATCCTGACGGCAGCCTCCATAATCAACCTTCCGTTCCTGTAAATATAAACTGGTAGCGTTTGACGGCTCTCAAGGACAGCAAAAAAAGCAGAATTATCAGTACGGCGAATATAAGGCAGGATGTCCACAAACGTGGAAGCAAATCATAGCCGAAGCTATGCATGGCATAGGTTGCGTGGTTTAAGGGCGACAGCCAGCCAGTCAGGACATTGGCTTTGTACACAAGCCCCTCTGTCAGCCCGAATAACGTCTTAAAAAGGCCGGGATTCAGCAAAAGTCCATACAGGCTGAAAAGGAGAACCGCCACCACTCCTGCCAGCTGTCCTTTTAAAAGATTAAAAACCAGCATAATAAATGCGGTTAGAAGCCCATACAAAAGCATCAGAAGAAACACCGCTCCCATGGTCTCATAGGGCGAACTCATTTCCAGTGTTTTTAAATTTACCGGCACCGCAAGGGAATAGCCACTTCTTCCATAGGCAAGGCGAGCCGCGGTTTCACTCCACACGTTTCCAAAAAAGGAGTATCGAAGGCATACCATACCGGTAGCCAATAAGATGAAAGCCATATAAATACCCGTTGCCAGCACAATATAGAGCCCCTGTCCCCAAAGCCAGGTTTTTCGATCCATACGGATGAGATAAAAGGGCGTCCCGCCGGATATAAACGGCATATCACCAAAAAGAAGCACCAGAAGAAGGGATGACAGCATAATGGAATTCCCGTCTCCAAAGGTCCAGATAAAGGCCTCTCCAATTTGCAGGGTTGTTTCATACTCTCGAGCCAGTCCGACTGCTTTGCCGGATAACAGAAAGCACAAAATAAAGGCCAGGGCAAAGGTAATGAAGATTCTGGGGCTTCTATGCCAATGCAGGAAGTTATAGCATGCCGTCCTGACCGTTTGTCTTAACCTAAAGCGGGCTTTGCCCGCAACCCAATTGAAGAGAGGTCCCGATGAAAAATCTTGTTTGTTATTGGTGTTTTTCAACGATAAGGTACTAAACATGGGAAAGCCTCCTTTGGGCAGTAAGGGCAAAGCACAGGCAAAGGATGGTGATAAGCTCGTTCAGCACCAGTACGACGCCAAAGCTTCCCAAAACCCACTTATCGGAAGGAAAGAGCCATTCTTTGGGATATAGAACCATCAAGCTGTCAAAATACCTTTCCTTGAGGATTATAAGCAGGTAGCAGGCAATAAAGGGCGACACAAAGGCCATTAAACGGCTCATGGTCAGGGCTGCCAGGGTAAAGCCCAAAAGGGCCCATACCATACCGGCGAAAAAGAAGCGTACGGATACCTCAAGAAGCATCCAACAAGTATAAGCCGCGGTTTCACCGGGGCCAAGGGCCAACTCCATGGGAATAAGGCCAAGGGCCGACAAAACATACGCCGTATGTATGCCTGCAAAAAGGGTCAGCCCTCCTGCCAGGCCACAGGCCATGAGCTTACCCCAAATATAAGCGCCCACCCCTGAGCGGTAAAGACAGGCCTTAATAAAACCGCTTTTAATATCGTCCACATAGGCACAGGCATAAGGCAGGGTGCACAGAACGGGAACAACCAGTGACACACCCTCGGATTTCAGGGCCTCTGTTAGTAACTGTACATGAAACCCGTTATTTAAAAGGCTGTTGTTCTCAGGAAGCTCCGCCAGCTTATTAAGAGAGGCCAGGGCAATGGCAAGAGCCATTCCCGCCATACCCGCACAAAAGCCTTTGCCGGACAGAGCCCGATTCAAGTCGGATCGAAGCACCTTGTTCATACCTTGTTCATACCTTGTTCATACCTTCCCCACCCGAGGTTTACTTACCTTAAATTCTCTTGCGGCCATCCCTTAATAACCCGTTCCCCTGTCAATAATGGTGCCGTCAATGGCATTAATTGTAAGGTAGCTTTTATTTGACTTGGCTTCGGTATGGGAATAGGTGTTTCCATCGGATTCATAATAGTCGGTGCGTGTACCGAAGAAATCCCACACAGGCACAAGAAGCCCTGAAGTGAGGCTGTTCTGCTCCGTAA
>JAFADM010000204.1 GCA_023424865.1 Bacillota bacterium
TATGATAAAAGCAGCAAAAAAACGATTACTATTTTATTTAATTTATTTTTGGCAATAGATATTTTATCCACCCCCAAATTCATGTCCGTGCACCACGTCAAACTTCCTCAAAATCCAAGATTAATCCTTGATCTCTTCAAACCGATACACCCATTCGCCATTAACCTCCGTTTTTTCCAAAAACATACCCAAAGGTCTTACCCATATGCCACGGTCTCCATAAAGAGCCTGATAAACAACCATTTCTTCCATTGTTTCTGAATGTTTAGCAACGTATATCACCAGATATTCCTTACCTTTAAAGTGCCGATAACGCTTGCCCTCCTTAATAACTCGTTTCTGAGCTTCTTCCTCTCTTGCTTGGGTGGCTGAACTATTCTCTTGCATTGTATCCTCCATAAAATAACTAAAAATTTTACTAATAGCTATGTATCACCAAAATATGTTACTCCGCCAGTCAATCGATTAGGGGGGCAGCAAAAGCTTCGTCTGATATAAACCCCATCTGTTTATATTTTTATTCATAGTAACAAAACCGGTCATTTTCTATATCTGGATTACTCTCATTACATCCGGAATTTCATCTGCGGCCAAAATCATGGTAATACTTTACAATTATATCATTTTAGATGTGCCCCCGCAATAAAGGTAGAATTGATAAAAGCCACCGGCCGACGTTCGCAGAACATCACCGATGGCTTTTACATAAGCATCTTCTAAGAAGCCATGCCTATAAATTTAGCATAATCTTATACATTCAGAGTTTTGCTTCTTTTATCCATTGCTTGAGAAGAACCCTTTTCTCATTCCACTGTAACACTTTTAGCCAGGTTCCTGGGCTTATCCACGTCATTGCCCTTCATGACAGACACATAATAGGCAAAAAGCTGTAACGGCGTTACTGCAACAGCCGGTGCCAAAAGAGGTGCTACATCCGGAATTGTAATCACGGCGTCAGCAACCTTTTCAACCTCCGCTGCACGTTTCTCGCAGGCAATGGCGAGAACGACCGCTCCACGAGCCTTAACTTCCCGGATATTGCTGACCATTTTGTCGAAAAGGCTATCCTGGGTAAGAGGGCAAACTACCAGGGTTCCTGATTCAATCAGGGCAATGGTTCCATGCTTTAGCTCGCCGCCTGCGTAGGCTTCCGAATGGATATAGGAAATTTCCTTCAGCTTCAGGGAGCCTTCCATGGAAAGGGCGTAATCCAGGCCTCTTCCAATAAAGAAAACACTTTTTGAATTGTAATGCTGATAGGCAAATTTCTGGATAACCTCCCGCTGAGTAAGGACGTCTTCCACCTGTCCCGGCAGTGCCTTAAAGTTCTCCATAAAGCCTTTAAGCTCTTCTTCCCCTATCCTTTCCCTTTTTTCGGCAAGATAGAAGGCAAGGAGATAAAGGGCCGACAATTGGGTATTGTAAGCCTTGGTTGAAGCTACGGCGATTTCCGGTCCTGCCCAGGTATAAATGACATCATCGGCTTCTCTTGCAATGGAGCTGCCTACCACATTGACAATAGCCAGGGTTCTCGAACCCTTCTTTTTGGCTTCTCTCATGGCCATTAAGGTATCCAGCGTTTCGCCTGACTGACTGATTACCAATGTCAGCTGGCTTGGAGTGACAAGAGGATCCCGATAACGGAATTCGGAAGCCACATCCACCTCCACAGGAATACCCGCCAGCTTTTCAATGGCGTATTTTCCGATCATACCTGCGTGATAGGCTGTTCCGCAGGCAATAATGTTAATCTTGTCGATGGACTTGATCTTCTCCTCAGTGAGCTTAAAGGGATCAAAAACAACATGGCCGTCCTGAAGTCGGGGACTAATCGTTGCTTTAATTACGTTAGGCTCTTCGCACATCTCCTTCATCATGAAGTGCTCATAGCCGCCCTTTTCCGCGGATTTAACGTCCCAGTCCACATGGAATACGTCACGATTGACCCTTTCGCCTAAAAGATTATAAATTTCAACCTTGTCGGCGGTTATATTAATTACTTCCTTATCTTCAAGAATGTATATGTCACGGGTATATTCCAAAATAGCGGGTATGTCCGAGGCGATAAAGTTTTCGTCCTTGCCAAGTCCCACAATGAGCGGACTGTCCTTCCTGGCAGCTACAAAACGCTCCGGGCAGTCCGTGCATACAACTCCCAGCGCATAGGCTCCTTCCACGTCGTTAAGAGTTTCCATCACTGCCTTTACAAGATCACCCCTGTAATTGTACTGGATGAGATGCGCTATGACCTCCGTGTCTGTTTCAGACTGAAAGACATACCCCTTTCCCATTAGAAAATCTTTGATTTGCATATAATTTTCAATAATTCCGTTATGAACAACTGCGATTTTTTGATTAAAGCTTACATGAGGATGAGAATTCACGTCATTGGGTTCCCCGTGGGTAGCCCATCGCGTATGTCCGATACCGATGTTGCCGGTAACGGGATTTGCTTTCAGCTTATCTTCCAATACGGCAAGACGGCCCTTGGCCTTTACCACATCTATTTTATCATCAGCCAAAACGGCCACGCCTGCCGAGTCATAACCTCTGTATTCAAGCTTTTTTAAACCCTCCAGCAAAATGGGGGTAACGTCCTTTTTTCCTATATATCCAACAATTCCACACATAATTAGAATTCTCCCTTCAAATCACACTTTTATTATCCGATTAATCTGTTTCGGTGTAGATTAAATACACGGCACCAATAAAGGGGACTACAGCTTGTGCCTTTTATGCACACAAATTTAAATACTCCGTTAACGAAGTTACAGCATCATTTCTCAAAGCTAAACTATTAATCAAGCTTTGCTTACTCTGCCTGAGCATCCGTTTCAGCGTCAAAACTGTGCAGCACAAAAACAGGTCCCTTTTCAGCAGGGTTTTCCTTCTGCTAGTATTGCCGTTTTTCAATTTTGTTTCGGATTGATTTAGAGAGAATAAAGAAAAGACCACTCAGATACTTTCTGTTGCCTGCATTGCCGCAGGATTTTGTTGTACCGTTACGATGGTGGTGCACCGGAGGGTTTCCGCCGAAAAATCGATAACCTCCCTCTCCTCGTCAACTGCATCTGCCTTTATGCTTCTGCAGCCCTGGCGCTTTTTATTACTGCCCTGTCCTCAACTCTCCTTCCTGGCAGCTTCTTTTCCAATCTCCAGCTCATCTATTTGAGCCTAATCCTCAACCATTGTATACCATTGACAATAAA
>JAFADM010000212.1 GCA_023424865.1 Bacillota bacterium
CGTATTCCTTAAGGCTTATTCCCATGGGTGGATTTGTTAAAATGGAAGGCGAGGATGAAAACTCGGAGGATCCCCGTGCCTTTAACCGGCAGCCTGTTTTTAAAAGAGCACTTATCATACTGGCCGGTCCTGTTATGAATTTTATTACTGCCTTTCTTCTGGCAGGAATTGTTTTATCCTCTGTTGGCTTCTACACCAACCGTGTGACGGAATTCGCCCAGAATTCCGCACTCCAGGCCGCAGGCATGGAGGTAGGGGACAAATTTTTATCCTACGGCGGAAAACGTCTGTTCGATCCGGCGTCGGATTTGAACATACTCCTTTACGGGGAGGACGGAGAGCCCAAGCAGATCCGTTACTATGACGAGAGCGAAAAGAAGACGGTAGAGAAGGTCATCACGCCGGGTAGAACTGAAACCCGCTTCCGTCTGGGCTTTACGGCCAGAGTGGTCAACGGCGAGGCTACCAATATCGTGGATGCCATCGAAACCGATTCCCCCATAATGAAGGCGAACATGAAGATTGGTGACCGTATCGTGGCCATTGACGGAACGCCCATGAACACCACTCAGGACATTATTAATTACCTCAATGTCACCCGTACCGACAAAACGGCACCCCTTACCCTTACGGTTGACCGGGGAGGAAAGACCCTCACCTTTGATCAGATTGTTCCCTTTTCCGATTTTCAGTACACTCTGGGTGTAGGCCTTGAGCATAAAAACGGAAATTTTGGAGAAATATTGAACGCTACGGGCAATTATTCCGTATCCACCATGAGAAATGTCCTTATGACCCTGGGCTGGCTTTTTGAAGGAAAGCTGTCGTTTAAGGAGCTTTCTGGCCCTGTAGGCATTATCAATACCGTCGGCAGCGTTGTGGAAACGGAGCAGCCCTTAAGCGAAACCGTCATTAAGCTTTTGTACCTTTGCTCCTTCATCAGCATCAACCTGGGTGTTATGAACCTCATACCTTTTCCTGCTCTCGACGGCAGCATTCTCTTGTTGCTTCTTATTGAAAAAATCAGGGGAAAACCCTTGCCGCAGGATAAAATGGGCTTGATATCCATGATTGGCTTTGTACTATTGGTTTGTGTCCTTATCGCCACCCTGTTTAACGATATCCCGCGCCTTTCCCTGCGCTGACCTAGTACCTTATAGCTGATAAGCGTCAATAAAAAAGCAACTATTTTCATCGGCGGGGCAGTCTTTGATTTCGAATAGGGCTTAATTGAGTCCTGTTCCCAATCAAAGGCTGCTATCCATTGGATTTCGGGTGAGTTTAGAAAAAACCGGCAGAAAAGGAAGGGTACAAAGGAAATGCATCAACCTCAAAGAAAGAAAACACGTGAAATAAAAATAGGGGACAGATGGATTGGGGGAGAACATCCCATTGCCATACAATCCATGACCAATACCAAAACAGAGGACGTGGAAGCCACTGTTGGACAAATTGAAGCTCTTGCCCGGGCCGGTTGCGAAATCGTCCGGGCGGCAGTGCCCACAGTAGCGGCAGCAGAGGCTCTGGGAGCCATTAAGAAGCGTATTTCCCTGCCCTTGGTGGCTGATATTCATTTTGACTACAGACTGGCGCTTAAGGCCATTGAGAACGGTGCGGACAAAATACGCATCAATCCGGGAAACATCGGCGACAGGGACAGGGTCCGCCAGGTGGTTGAAAAGGCTCTGGAAAGAAACATACCCATCCGTGTGGGCGTCAATAGCGGCTCCCTGGAAAAAAAGCTCCTGGAGAAATATGGCGGCGTCTGTGCCCAGGCATTGGTTGAAAGCGTATTGGGCCATGTGGCTCTTCTGGAATCCTATCATTTTGAAAACATGGTGCTTTCCATCAAATCCTCCGATGTGGTTATGTCCATTGAAGCCCATCGGCTGCTGGCGGAAAAGACCGATTATCCCCTCCATATCGGAATCACCGAATCCGGTACAGTGTACCGGGGCACCATAAAATCGGCGGTGGGCATCGGAGCGCTATTGCTGGACGGCATCGGTGATACGGTGCGGGTTTCCCTCACAGGGGATCCGGTGGAGGAAATCCGGGCGGCAAGAGAAATACTTAAGTCCTGCGGTCGTCTAAATAAGGGTGTTACCTTTGTTTCCTGCCCTACCTGCGGCAGAACCGGGCTGGATCTCATCGGTCTTGCCCAGAAGGTGGAGCAGGCGCTGGAGGAGGAAACCCGTCCCATTAAGGTGGCGGTGATGGGGTGTGCTGTCAATGGTCCGGGAGAAGCCAGAGAGGCGGATATCGGTGTTGCCTGCGACGCCCATGGCGGGGTGCTCTTTAAAAAGGGCCAGGTCATCCGGAAGGTTGACGAGGCCCATCTTTTGGAGGCTCTTTTGGACGAAATCAAAGCGCTGTAAAGCCGTTCTGCTCCATGAAATGATTCAGCTGAATCAGCCAGCCATACAGCTGTGAACGGGAAGTGTAGCGCTTATTGAGATCGGGAGGCTGCCTCAGCATGGCCTCCAGGGTTTTTAAGTTCAGCAGATAATTTATAGGGGATGCCGGATCCATGAGAATATCCGTCATCAGGGTCCGGATATACATTTCATAATCCGGATCCGGATTATGGGGAAAGGGGCCTTTCTTTCGCTCTAAAATATCCGAGGGAATGAGGCCCCGGAAGGCTTCCCTCAAAAGGCCTCTTTCCACACCGTTAAGACGCTTCATTTCCTGGGGGACATTCCACAGGTATTCAATGAGCCTGTAGTCGCAAAAGGGTGCCCGGGCCTCCAGGCCAAAGGCCATACTCATGCGATCCAGTTTATCCAGGGTACAGGGGAGGTTCCAGTACAAGCTGAACCATTGAGCCTCCATATCCTTTTTAAGCCTGCTTGAAGTAAACTTGGGATATTCAAGCAGGGCTTCTTCATAACATTTCTCAATAAATTCGTAAGGCTTAACCGCATCAATAAGTTCATTTTTAAACACAGAGATTTTTTCTCCGATATTCACGGACCAGGGCAGCTTTTTTTTGCCCGATGCAAATTTCTCAGCGCCTCGGACATTTCCTCCAAAAAGCTCGTCAGAGCAATCTCCCGAAAGCACAATTGGGAATTCCTTTTTAATTTCCCTGCAAAGAAGGAAGAGAGAGCAGTCCTGATCCGGCATGCCGGGGAAGCCCCAGGCCTCTTCTGTTTCCAGGAGGGCTTCAGCCAGGTCGTAAGGAGATAAAATGATGTAATGATGCCGTGTTCCGGCCTTGCGGCACATCCAGCGGATCCAGGGTGTATCTGTGTCACCTGCGGGACTTTGCCTGTGAAAATACCGGCTGTTCTTCTCAAAATCCACGGACCAGGTATTATAAAGATTGGGGTAGAGCTTGGCATTGGCGCTCTGGGTGGCAATGGCTGTAAGTATACTGGAATAAAGCCCCCCTGATAAAAGACCGCACAAAGGGCTGCCGGACTGAATGCGAAGCCTTGCGGCGTCATTTACGAGATTCCGGACGGATTCAAGCGTCTGCCCCAGGTTTTCACCATGCTCCTTTTCCTCAATATGCCAGTAGCGTACGGCTTTCATGTCCTCCGGCCCATAACGGACAAAATAGCCGGGTCTTACCTGATGTATCCCTTTGACAGGGGTGCTGCCTGGAGAATAGCGGGGACTTAAGCAAATGAGCTCGGACATACCCTCCAGGCCCAGGGCGCTTCGAAACTGGGGATGCTCGGTGATGCCCTGGAACGTGGATGAAAAAAGGAGTGTGGAGGCGCTCATGGCATAGTACAAAGGCTTGGCCCCTAATTGATCCCGTACCAGGTAAAGGGTTTTGCTGTCAGGAATGAAAAGGGCAAAGGCAAACATGCCGTTTAGCCGCGGGAAAAGCGCCTCACCCCATAGGTTAAAGCCCCGCAGCAGAAGCTCGCCGCAGGTTCCTTCCTCAAAGGAGGCTCCGTGGCCTTCGAGCTCGCTTTTTAATTCCTTGTAATTGTAGATATATCCGTTAAGGGTGACGACATAGCTCTTGCCTTCAATGCTTAACTGCGTTAATTTTGAGGAGTTTCCCGGCTCATAGGTATTGCCGCCCCGGTGAACGAGAGCGGCATGAGGCGATAAAAATAATCCGGTTCCACCCGGACCTCTAGTTCGGATGGAATCGGACTGG
This sequence comes from Bacillota bacterium, assembly GCA_023424865.1. The sequence continues at coordinate 4,124 of JAFADM010000212.1, forward strand.
ATACCTATTTTAACGCATTGCGGAGAAATAGCTTCAAACGGGTTTACCGTCCCGGCAATTCCGGACATATTTAGTTCCATCCCTTTCTTCAATACATTCCATGATATTCGGAGGCTCATAGCGGTGTTACGGGAAATCCCCCGAGGGAAAAACCACATTGGGGGAGGCGGTGACATATGGGCCAAGAGTAGCATTTACAGGGCCTTTGGACCATACGACAATTTTTTCTTCGGGTCATAACCAAATGCGACATAAAAAGAAAGAAAGCCTGATTACAATAAAAATAACTCAGGGCTTATTCCTGTTGCCTGCATATTTTATGAGGACGGCAAATATAAGTTTATATGGAACACTTGGATTCCTCTGGAATGAAGGGAGAAAAAGCGGTGGTTGTCTATGCGGATCTCTTATTTATGGAAAATCTGCTTGCCAATTGCTTTATTCTAAAGCTGACGGGCGTTTTGTCGGGGACGTCGCCAAAGCTGTGGCGGCTGCTCCTGTCCGGTGCCTTTGGTGCCCTTTATGCCGTTTGTGCCGTCATCTTTCAGGAGAGTGCCATATTAACCTCACCGGTTTTAAAACTGGCGATTTCGGTAGTAATGGCAGCCCTGGCTTACACGCCCCACACCTTTACAGGATTTGCCAGAAAGTGGGGGATGATGCTCCTATCAGCCTTTTTACTGGCGGGCGGCACCTACGCAGTGGCCGTCATGCTTGGAGAGGGCGCAATAGCCTACGGAGGCTTTATGGTTTTAAGCCCGGGCAGTGCCCTCAAGGCCTTTATGGTTGCTGCTCTGGCATGCATCCTTCTGGCCAGGCCTATTGGCAGGGTGCTCTCAGGAAAAGAGCTCCGGGAGGGAAGCATTGTTTCGGTGGTGCTTCATTTAGGCAATAAAACAGCAAAGTTCAACGCCCTGGTGGATACGGGCAATTCCCTTACTGATCCCCTCACCGGATATCCGGTGATTGTTGTGGAGGCCGAATCCCTGAAGGAGATTCTACCCCAGCCCATTTATGAATCGGTTGCCAGCAACAATATTGAAAAGGTGGCCCAATGCCTGGTCCCGGACAGCGAAAACGGTTTTTCAAAAAGGGTTCACCTTATTCCCTACAAATCCATAGGCAGGGAAAACGGAATGCTCACCGGCTTTCGCCCTGACAATATCCGGGTTTGCAAAGGAAAAAACGGAGGCAGGGACATTAAGGATGTAATTATTGGAGTATGCGGCATTAAGCTGTCCGACAGCTCCAAATACACGGCTCTGCTGGGGCCGTCCATGATGGCCAGAAGTGCTTGACAGGCTTGGAAGGCAGAATGTATCGGAAAGGAATGAGACGGATTATGTTTGAAAAGGTGTTCGGATTTATTATTACACTGGTGAAAAGCCCGGAGGATGGCTCCAATGAGATCTTTTATATCGGCGGAAACGACGTATTGCCTCCGCCCCTGCAGGCCGAGGAGGAGGCTGTCCTGCTCAGCAATCTGGAAAATGGGGACCTATCCGTAAAAAGAGTACTCATTGAAAGAAATCTTCGCTTGGTGGTTTACATAGCCCGAAAGTTTGAGAATACCGGGGTGGATATTGAGGATCTAACCTCCATTGGTACCATAGGCCTCATAAAAGCCATCAATACCTACAATCCTGGAAGGAACATAAAGCTGGCCACCTATGCCTCGAGATGCATTGAAAATGAAATACTTATGTATTTAAGGAAAAACAGCCGATCACGCTCGGAGGTATCCTATGAGGAGCCTCTCAATGTGGACTGGGATGGTAATGAGCTTTTGCTTTCGGATATTTTGGGTACCGACAGCGATATTATCCAACGCAATCTGGAAGAGGAAACCGATAAAAAGCTTTTAATCAGTGCCATGAGTAAATTAAGCGGCAGGGAAAAGCGCATTATGGAGCTTCGGTTCGGACTTAATAATCATCTTGAGAAAACTCAAAAGGAAGTGGCCGATATGCTGGGCATTTCCCAGTCCTATATTTCCCGGCTGGAAAAACGTATTCTGGGAAGGTTAAAGCGTGAAATTTGCAGGCTGCTGTAAGCCGGAAGTCGGTTTTCACCTAATGTGCCGGAATAAAATGGAAGAGCTCCCTGATCCGCTTAAATTGCCGAACTTAGCATGTCAAGGCTTTTTTAAAATATTTTGACCTTTAAAACCGGAATAAAACACACCATCCAAGACAAGAATGTAACTAGATTTTATGGTTCACTTGTGCGATGAAGATGTGAGAGAGGTGTGTTGATTTATGATGAACAAGGTTGAAATATGCGGTGTCAATACATCAAAACTACCTTTGCTTTCCAGCAGTAAAATGGATGAGCTCTTTAAAAAAATAAAGAAAGGAGACAAGGCTGCCAGAGAAGAATTTATTCAGGGAAATTTAAGACTTGTATTGAGTATCATACAGCGGTTCGGCAACCGGGGAGAAAATGCGGACGACCTTTTTCAGGTTGGCTGCATCGGCCTTATAAAAGCCATTGACAATTTTGATGTAACGCAAAACGTGAAGTTTTCCACCTATGCGGTGCCAATGATAATTGGTGAAATACGCCGGTATTTAAGGGACAATAACCCTATCCGGGTAAGCCGATCCCTTAAGGATACGGCCTATAAGGCGCTTCAGGCCCGCGATAAGCTGGTGGGCAAGGAATCCAAGGAGCCCAGCGTGAATGATATAGCCAAAGAGCTGGGAATATCCAAGGAAGATGTGGTTATGGCTCTGGATGCAATCCAGGAACCTATTTCACTTTTTGAGTCCGTATACCACGACGGCGGTGACGCCATCTATGTTATGGATCAGGTGAAGGATGACAAAAACAGTGACGAAAAATGGCTTGAAAGCATTTCCATCAATGAAGCCATGAGCAAGCTCAGCGACAGGGAACAGAAGATTGTAGATCTTCGTTTCTTCCAGGGGAGAACACAGATGGAGGTGGCCGAGGAAATAGGTATTTCTCAGGCTCAGGTATCCCGCCTGGAGAAGTCGGCGCTGAAGCATATGCAAAAGTATGTCTGATAAAGTAACCAAGCTTTAAGTCTTTTAAATCTGAAATTCCTTAAATGTTCTATTTCAAGCAATGACATTACTCCTTCGCAAAAAAGCGAGGATGCAGAATAGAAGCCGGTTCTTAAAGGAACCGGCTTTTTGCTGTGAAAGGCCTTTGTAAAAATAAATGCCGCCTCAGGGGGAAGAGTAAGGTTTCTTCCTGCTTTCACTTGCCTTTAGGATAGTTTTTCTAGCAAGGATATGTTAGTATGAATTAAAGATGATAGAACGAGGTAGAACACAATGAAATGCCCATATTGTACCTGTCAGGAAGATAAGGTTATCGACTCCAGACCCACGGATGAAGGCGCAACCATTAGGAGGCGAAGGGAGTGTCTAAGCTGCCATAAACGGTACACTACCTATGAAAAAGTAGAAAATCTTCCCATTATGGTAGTGAAGAAGGACGGCACACGACAGGTCTATGATCGGGATAAAATACGCAAGGGTATTTTGAGAGCCTGTGAAAAACGATCTGTCTCCATGAGCCAGATTGAAACGATTCTTGACAGCATCGAATTTCAAATAAGCAACTCACTTGAAAGAGAAATTCCGACACATACTATAGGTGAACTGGTTATGGACAAGCTCAAGGAGCTGGATGAGGTTGCTTATGTTCGGTTTGCGTCTGTCTATCGCCAATTCAAGGATATCAATACTTTTATGAATGAGCTTAATAAGCTTTTAAAAGAGAAATAAAAACGCTTCATCAGTGGTAAATACATATGGAACGGTTTACAAGCTAGTTGCCGCAACATTAAACCCTGTAGCCTTGCGTGGTTGGGACAGACCGCCATTGGCTCCTTTTATGTATACTCCCAACAGGAGTCCATGGGGGACAGGCTCTGGTCGCGGAATTACTTTTTGAGCCAATCCGGAACAGGCGGGATGTCATTGAGCAAAATGGATATGAAGAAAATAAATGAAATTATTAAAGGTACGTTGGCAGTCATTGAAGACAGCAAAGGTGCCATTTTTGACATAGCTGAAAACGCACGGCGGGAAGTTGTTTACCTTAAAGAGGAGATAGTAACCCTCCAGTCCGATGTGGCAGGGATCATTTCTCAGTGTGATGATTTGGAGAAAAGGCTTGCCCGAAGCAGGCACAAGCTTGCCATAATCAGCAAGGAGTATGAAAAGTATTCGGAAAAGGAAATGCAGGCCGCCTATCAGGAAGCCAATCAAATGCTGGTGGATTTGGAGGTTGCCAGAGAAAGGGAGAGGCAGACCATTATTCGCCGCAATGATACGGAACGAAAGCTTAAATGGGCCTCTGAAACGGTAGGAAAAGCTGAAAGGCTGGTTGCACGGGTTGGAACGGTCTTTGACTATTTGTCAAACGATCTTCAGAAGCTGGACAATCATCTGGAGGGTGCGGAAAATAAAAAGAACCTCGCCATACAAATCATTCGTACCCAGGAAGACGAAAGAAGAAGAATTGCCCGCGAAATGCATGACGGTCCGGCCCAGGCAATGACCAATGTGGTGCTCAAGGCAGAGGTTTGTGAAAGATTGGCGGAGGTGGATATTCAAAAAGCAAAGCTGGAGCTGACGGGTCTAAAGTCCATCGTCAGAGCGTGCCTCAAGGATGTAAGGCGCATTATATATGATTTACGGCCAATGTCGATTGATGACCTGGGGCTTCGTCCTACGCTATCGAAATATGTCGAATCATACGGGATAGAGTCGAATTTTCAGATAGAATTGAAAATTATCGGAGATGATGGTAGGATAAAGGATAGGAATATCATTATTGCCATTTTCAGAGTGGTTCAGGAAAGCTTGAATAACATTCGAAAGCATGCCCAGGCAAATTCCGTCTTTATTCTGATGGAGTGTTCCAATTCAGGAATCAATCTCAGAATAAAGGATGACGGTAAGGGGTTCGATATAAAATGTCTTGAACGCAGAGGCATCAATGATACCGACCGGCTTGGAATCTATGGTATGAAAGAGAGAGTGGAGCTGTTGGAAGGCAAGTTTTCAATCGATTCTGTTCCGGGAAAAGGAACGACTGTAAAGGTTTATCTGCCATACTCGATTCAGGAGGGCATAAGCAATGAGTAGAATCCGGGTAATGCTGGTAGAAGATCATTCAATGATACGCGATGGCCTGAAACAGCTCTTAGAGCTGGAACCTGATATTGATGTCTGTGCAGGTGTTTCAGACGGAAGCCTGGCTATTCAGTATTATTCCGATGTAAAACCCGATGTGGTATTGATGGATATCAATATGCCCAGGGTTAATGGCCTGGAAGCGTTAGAACGCATTCGGAAAATGGATTCATCATCAAAAATCATCATGCTTACCATTCATCAGGACAGAGAATATTTGATGCGAGCCCTGGAGCTTGGGGCTATCGGCTATATTCTTAAGGATGCGGATGCCAAGGTGTTAATTGACAGCGTAAGGTGCGTGTATTCGGGCAAAACCTATATCCAGCCCAATATGGCCAATGAGCTTGTAAGCGAATATCAGCGGCGCAAAAAGGGTATGGATGAGATACGCCAGTTCCTCACCATCAGGGAATTGGAAGTTCTGAAGCTATTATCAAAAGGTATGTTGAATAAGGAAATTGCCAATGTCTTGTATATCAGCGAAAAAACAGTTAAAAATCACATCTCCAGCATTTTTCGCAAGCTTGATGTACAGGACAGAACTCAGGCTGCTGTGTATGCTGTAAAGAACAAAATAGCCGAGTAACGAAAGAGACAGATGCCCTGCTCCTGTTTACCCATATCTCCATCGGATCTGGCTGGAGGATAGAAGATGACGACACCGGAAAACAGAATAGATAAAGGTAAAAAGATATCCTACCGGATGTTGATAAAAGAAAGTAGCCATATCCTTATATTTACTGCTGTCTTTATATGCTCCATTATTTTCACCTGTTTTTATGAAAATAATGGCTGGCATAGGGTCCGTACAACTTTTCAGCATGATCTGTATACGATTTTTGGCTTGCTCTCGCTTACCTTGTCCATATCTATTTTTATGGTGTCCCTTTATATTCTGCCCCAAAATAAAACCCTCAGAGTCTATCTGTCCTTTTTTACCTTTTTCGTTATTGCGCTGGTGGATGGCGTAGAGCTTGTACAGCTCTCCTTTTTTGATATTGACAACCCCAATATGGAGATTGCACTGCTCTTTCTGTCAGATTTGTTAAACGGCATGGGCTTTTTTCTTATGGTAACTTTGAACCTGGAAAAGACCACAGGAGCCCGGCTTCGCAATGTAATGGCTCTTGGCGGAGTTATAAGCCTTATTCCTGCAGGGATTCTTGTAGCCGCAACCCTGACCTCCAAGCTGGTCTTTTTCAGGGAGGGTGAAGGGCTGTCCCTGCTGGGGTACATTCTGGTGGCAGGACTGTTAATCATGTTCTTATCCATTGTTTACAGGTCGGCTAAAAACTATCTGTTAACCCGTGATGAAATGGATAAAATTCTTATTTTCGCTTTTCTGATGATGTTTTTCAGTATACTGTACTATTTGGGTATGACTGAATTTGACTCTATTCACAGTATCTTTCGTCATGGCTTTAAGTTTGCCGCCTATGTTCTCTTTTTCGGGGTGTTTTTTAATAAAAGTGTGCATCGGCCGTACCTTCTTCTTTCCAGGGCAAAGGAGGAGCTCCGGGAATATGCTGACGAACTGGATGCCCTGGTGGACATGCGTACGGCTGAGCTGCGGCTGAGCAACGATAAGCTCATGGCGGATCTTGAAATCGCTCGGAGCATTCAGCAATCCATGCTTCCTGCGGTTCTTCCCAAAACCGACTACATCACCTTTGCTCCCGGCTATATACCGGCAGATAAGCTAAGCGGTGATTTTTATCATGTGTTCAGAATCAATGAGGCCCAATATGGCATGTGCGTGGGCGATGTTTCGGGCCACGGTGTCTCGGCCGCCATGCTCAGCATCTTTTCCTTCCAGAAGCTCCAGTCCCTTATGGAGGAAACGGGGGGAGAGGCCATGACACTGCCTTCCGTCGTTCTGAAGCATCTGTATGATTCCTTTAACGCCTCGAATTTTAATGACGATATGTATACGGTTCTTCTCTACGGGGTTTTGAATGTGGAAACCGGGATTTTTTCCTATGCCTCGGGAGGGCTTAACACCGTACCCCTTCGGGTGCGCCCCGATGGCTCCATTCAGGAGCTGGATAATGACGGCTTTGCCATATGCAAGCTTGGAAGCTTCCTTAAGCCCAAGTTTGTTAACCATCAGATACTTCTTTTTCCAGGCGACCGTCTGGTTCTTTATACCGATGGCCTGGTGGATGCAAGGGATCCTGACAGGAATACTTATTCCCTGGAAAGACTGAAATCTGTTATTCAGAAGAATTATAAATGGGATGCGGAGCACCTCACCCGAAGCATTGTCAACGATGTGACGGCCTTTGCCGTTGGCAAGCTGGAGGATGATGTAACCCTTTTAACAGTTGATGTTTTAGCTCAATATTAATTTAATTGGGTATTTACAAGTCAAAAAGAGGATGCTATAATAACAAATGTCTCTGAAAGAGCACATTATACGGGCGATTAACTCAGTTGGTAGAGTGTCACTTTGACGTAGTGAAAGTCGGGGATTCGAGTTCCTCATCGCCCACCAT
>JAFADM010000214.1 GCA_023424865.1 Bacillota bacterium
ACCAGAATGCCTATATCGTGATTTAAGCCTATGAAGAAAAGTCTGTACCGATCTTCCTTGCCAAGCTTCTCCGATATTATTTCAGCGGCTATGGAGGTGGCCAGCACATGCCTCCAGTATTGCTTCATATTAAAAACTTTAGACTTCCCGGTATCCTCCTGTTGAAAAAATTTCTGGGCTATAAAGAAAATAAGAAAATTACGTACGGACTCAAGGCCCAGGAATACCAGAGCATCCTTAATATTCGGTATATCTCTGCGTAAATGAAAATAGTCTGAATTTAAGTATTCCAGTACCTTTTCCGTCAGCTCCCTGTCCTGCTCCACCCTCTCTGCCAGATCCTCTATACTCATTGTATTGGGAGTGCTGAGGAGCCTGAAAATATGCTGGGTAGTCTTTGGCAGCTTGGGAAGGGCGTTTGAGCTTTCTATTAATCTGAATACCTCTTCCTTCGTCAACATGGCAATCCTCCTAAAAAGTTAATGCATGCTTTTTAGTATCTATCAGTATTTACCATGTAATGATGATTTGAAACCTGCGGATACACCTTCTGTCAGAAGAACAAATCCCTTTCCCCGCTTTTCAGACGTGCCAGCTTGTCGGTCAAAGCTTTTTTCACAGAGGCATGGCCTATGGCTGAAAGCTCCTTTTCAACGAGTCTGCCGCCAAGCTCCGAAAGCTCGCTGTCGCCGTAGTCCAGCATGTATTCCATTAAGGTTAAAAGGGCGTTGGGGGTACAGACATTTTGAATATTCCCGGTTCGGGCCAGCTCCATAAACCGGTCCCCAGTCCGTCCCTGCCTGTAACAGGCGGTGCAATAGCTTGGAATATAGCCGTCGGAGATGAGATCCTTTATAACCTCCAGGGGCTTCCTCTCGTCGGAAAGCTCAAACTGCTCCGTTTTAAGGCCGTCCTCCTCTTCCTTATAGCCGCCGATTCCGGTGCAGGATCCGGCGCTCACCTGAGACACCCCGTAACTCAGAAGCTCATTTCGCATTTCAGCCGTTTCCCGGGTGGACATGATGATACCCGTATAGGGGACGGCAATTCGGATAATGGCCACCAGGCGCTTAAAGGTTTCATCATCCACCAGATGAGGGAAGCTTTGAAGGCTCATACCCTCGGCCTTTTTAAGCCGCGGCATGGAAATGGTATGAAAACCGACGCCAAAGGCTTCCTCAAGCTGCCTGTTGTGCATCATAAGGGCCAGAACCTCAAAGGTGGGCTCATATAAGCCGAACAGAACCCCCGCGCCCACATCCTCAATCCCGGCTTCCATGGCCCGGTCAAAGGCGGTGAGGTGGTATTGGTAATCGCTTTTCATGCAGTGAGGATGCATTTTTTCGTAGGTGGGCTTATGGTAGGTTTCCTGAAAGAGGATATAGGTTCCTATCCCCTTTTCCTTAAGCCTCCGGTAATCCTCAACTGTGGTAGCCGCAATATTCACATTTACCCTGCGGATGCTGCCGTTTTCAAGCTTGGTTTCGTATATGGCGTCCAGCGCTTCAAGAATGTAATCCAGACTGCAGTTGACGGGATCCTCCCCTGCTTCCAGAGCCAGCCTCTTGTGGCCCATTTTTTCAAGAATCCGCACCTCCTCCTGAATTTGTTCCCTGTTTAGCTTTTTACGGGACATTTCCTTGTTGCAGCGCTGAAAGCCGCAGTAAACACAGTTATTCACACAATAGTTGGAAACATACAGAGGTGCGAACAACACGATACGGTTGCCGTAAATGCGGCGCTTGATTTCTCCTGCCACCTTGTAAAGGCGCTCCAGGCGGCTTTTATCCGTTATTTGAAGCAAAAGGGCAATATCTCCGGGCTCCAGCTTTTCGCCCTGCTCCGCTTTCACAACAGCCTTTTCCTTTTCGGCTTCTCCCGCCTTACGGGCTTCATCCAAAAGGGCCTGGATTTCCTCATGATTGATGGTTGTAGCGTTCTTTTCCAAAAGATTTGCTTTCATATTTACCTCCATTGGGGATGATCTCCCCTTGAACGGCCCATGACAAAGCCGACACTGTTAATGCGTCTTTCCAGGCAACCGCGGCACTCCGCCGCTTCGTCGCCGGTGCAGATTTTGTTGTCATAAAGCTGATAATGCTTACGGACATCCACAGGGGACAAATTAGGCATTACCACGTTGGCTCCCGCCAGTATGGCCTTTTCCCTGCCCCTGGGATCAAGTGTCCCTACCGCGGTTGTGGCGGGAAGCAGCGCGTCGGGAAGCAACAGCCGTATAAGGGCAAGAAGGGTAAGGGTAAGCTCCAGACTGCCTGCCGGATGGTTTCCGAAGGGGGTATCCTTTTGAGGAATAAAGGGTCCGATACCCACCATCTGAGGAGCCAGCTCCTTTAAAAACACCAGATCCTCCGCCAGTGTCTCATAGGTTTGACCCGGTGAGCCCACCATAAAGCCGGCTCCAACCTGATAGCCGATGGCCTTTAAATCGTAAAGGCATTGCTTGCGGTTGGAAAGGCTCATGTCCGAAGGGTGCAAAAGGCCGTAATGGGCCGCATCCGCCGTTTCATGGCGCAGAAGGTAGCGGTTGGCTCCCGCGTCAAAAAGACGCTGGTAGGATGCCCTGCTGCGTTCGCCCAGAGAAAGGGTTATGGCGCAGTCAGG
>JAFADM010000227.1 GCA_023424865.1 Bacillota bacterium
GTTATTTGCCCGGAAACCAATGCGCCCTCCTGTGCTCTTTGGGCTATACGGCGGATTTCGTCGTCCACTTCGTTAACCGTTGCCGTAATTTCCTCGGAAGAGGCCGAGGTCTCCTCCATACCTGCCGAAAGCTCCTGGGCTGTGGCCGAATTGTCGTTGGCATTGTCCTGAACCTGGGAGGACAGCCGCTTTAAGCTGTCCGCATTTTCCGCCAAAAGCGCCGACACGGACTTAAGCTCGCCGATGGTTTCCCGAAGCACCTTACGGGTATTGAACACCGACTGGCTTATCATACCTGTCTCGTCCTTTTTGTTCACCAGATGAGCGTACTTCTCATCATATTTTAAATCCAGCTTTGCTGTTTTATCCACAAGCTCCGTCAGCTTTCTTATGGGATTAATCATTAAATTGGTACTGACAAGGGATGCTATTAACGCACCGATTACCGCAATAAGGCCGTAACCAAGCACAAAAAGACCCATTGCGTTTATGGGTGCCAGCACCTCGTCCTTGTCACCGGTTAAAACCAGTGTCCACCTTGTTTCCGGCACCATACCGTAAGCAGAGAGCTTCATTACGTTTTTATAAAGGTACTCCTCTGAGGTGGTACTTACATCCTCTCCGTTCATCACCCGATTTACCACCCCGTTTATGAGCTCGTTTTCCACAGGAAGACCTACTTTATCCGCTGTGGGGTGATACAGCATGACACCTTTCTCATCTACAAGATAAGCGTAGCTGGACTTGGTATCAAGCACCTGCATGGATGTCAGATAGGGAATAAAGGCCTGGGCATAAACCGCCGCTCCCACAAAGCCCTCTATCTTTCCATTCATTACAACAGGAGAGGTGAACACGACAATAAAAGCTCCGGAGGATTTGGATACAAGGGTTTCACTAACCGTTGACTCACCTGTTTGCAGAGACCTTACAACGTAGTCCCTGTCGTTTAAATCCGTGCCGATAAGCTTCTCGTCGCTGTCAGCTACAATTATTCCGGAACTATCAAAAAGGAACAAATGCTCATAGATATCCGTTTTTCCAACAATGCTTATAAGCCGCTTCACCAATTCGTCTTTCTGCCGGTCAGCGGCATCGCTGTCAATGCGCGCACTCATAAAGGCTTCCGTTTCCTTAAGCCCGGCAATGTACTCCGTGTTCTTTGTTTCATTGGCAATAAGTGTACTAATAAGGTTTATTCCGCTTTTTGTCAAGTCAACCATGGATACCTTTGTTATATCCGTTACTGAGTTGGCAGCATTAAGATAGGCGAAAACACCCATAAAGCCTACAGACAGAATAACAACGACAATCAGCAGCAGGGACAGTTTTTTACGTATGGACATGTGATGTTTCATTCCTTTCCAGGGGTTTTAACCCCGACTCTAATCAATGGTGCATTTAATAACATTAGTATTTTTGTTCATGTTTGCCATAATGTGTATTTTATGATTTTACCCAGATCGGATAAATGCTCCTTGGCAACAAAGCCGCTGCACCCTCTGTTAAAGGCTTCGTTTCTCTCCCTTTCACCCATTTGCTCCGTGACGATAATGAAAGGTGTGGAAGGGCTCAACTGGTTTCGTACCTCCAGGGCCTTCAAGGCATTAAAGCTTGGGATGGAATGGTCACTCAGAATGACATCCCATTTTCGGTTAGTGAGATTCTGTGTCATTTCCTCTTCTTCACGGGCGATTTGATGACAAACCTCAAAGCCTTCCTTTCTAAGCATCCTGATATTTAAATCCGCAGCGTAAATATTATCCTCAATAATGAGAACCGCTAAGGCGGCCTCCTGTACTTCGGCTCCGACAATCATTCAGGGATCCTCCTGCATCCAAAAAACAAAGCCGGTTCCGCCCTTTTAAGGAGCCCGGGCTCCCGAAAAGGACAACAGCTTACACTATAACTTTACATCATGGCCGACTGTCACCCCATGAAAGATATTTGGTTTTATCCCTGAGAAATGTCGCTTTTTACCTGCCCCAGACGAAAGCCTGAGGGTGAATGCCCCCAGTACTTTTTGAAGATCCGGCTGAAATACTCCACATCGTGAAAATGAAGCAAATCCGCTATTTCATAGTTTTTAAGCCTGTTTTCCCCAAGGAGTACCCCGGCTCTTTCCATTTTGGCGGTATATATGTAATCCCCTACCGTGATTCCGGTTTCTTTTTTAAAGCTTTCACTCAGGTAGGAACGGTTAATAAAAAAGTTACGGGCTACGGAGGCAAGGCTTAAATCCTCCTCCACACAGCCCAGAATATGTACTGCAATTCGTTTAATGGTTTCATTTTTAATCTCATAAAGCCGGAACAGCTTCATTATGCGGAGCTTTGAAGAAACAAAATCCTCAAGTATCTCCCTGCTCTTTTTTTCTCTGTTGCAAGCGTATTTAGCCAACCAGGGGTGCCCGGCATGCAAATAATTTTCTATGGAATCCATAAGCCTTAAATCCAGCGGTTCTCCATAAACGGTTTCTCCCAGGGCGGCCAATTCGGCTTTCAGACGCTTAAGGGCCTGTAAAGCATCCTGGCTGGCCCAAAGAATTAAATCGCCTACCCGTTTTATTTGAGCCGGAGCAATGGGCTGCTCACTTTTTATAGTAAGCTTCTCTTCAAGTGTCTTAAGTCTTTTTTGGGTTTTTACCATTTCATCCAGCTCGCCTTTTACTTTTTTAAGTGCCTCGATAAGCTCTTCCTCCCTTACAGGCTTCACAAGATAGTCAAAAGCACCGTAGCGAAAGCCCTCCCTGGCATAACGAAAGTCATCGTAATCACTCATAAAAATGACATAGGGCGCCAGATTTTCTTCCTTTATCTTTTTCAAAAGCTCTATTCCGTCTACAAAAGGCATGCGGATGTCAGTAATCACAAGTTCCACTGGCCCTTTTCCGAGCATCTCAAGAGCATCCTTTCCATTTTCCGCCTCACAGGTAATTGTAAAGCCAATGGGGGTATCCCAAAGAGCAAGCCGCTTTATTTTCCTGCGGACAATATCCATGTCGTCAACCAACATAATCCTGTACATTCTTTTCCTCCTTCTCCGCCATGCCTAAGCTTTGGGGCAGCGTAAAGGTAAAGACAGCGCCTGCATCTTTTATGGCCTCAATAGCCACCTTTCCTCCATGCTTATCGATAATTTTACGCACGGTGGCCAGTCCCACACCGCTGCCTTCAAAGTCCTTGGGACTGTGAAGACGCTGGCATATGCCAAATAAATTGCCCGCATAGGCCATATCGAAGCCCACACCGTTATCCCGGGTTTCGACAACCCATTCCCCATTGACTTCCCGGCACTCCACCCTAATTTGGGGAAGGGGCCGGGTACTGCTGAATTTTATGGCGTTATGGAGGATATTGGTGACAACATCCTTAATTAATATAGGATCACCCCGGACAATGGGCATTGGCGTTTCAAAAAGCAGTT
>JAFADM010000262.1 GCA_023424865.1 Bacillota bacterium
GTGTTTGTCACGTTATAGTAGATTTGATCGGACCTGGTACAAGAATTAATTAAGATGGAAGGTTGCATTGGAATGAAAAAGTTCTTAAAGGATTTTAAAAGTTTTGCCATGCGAGGAAACGTTCTGGATTTGGCAGTTGGTGTAATCATTGGCGGAGCATTCAGTAAAATTGTTTCTTCTCTGGTCAATGACATTATTATGCCTATCATAAGCCTGCTTATCGGAAGAATTGACCTTTCTACGGCAGGTTGGCTCCTTGTTTCAAACCAGGAAGGAAAGGACGATGTCATCTTAAAATATGGCGCTTTTCTTCAGAATATCCTGGATTTTCTAATTATCGCCTTATGTATTTTCACCGTTATCAAGCTTATTGAAAAGTTCAAAAGGAAGGAAGAGGTTAAAGCTGCAGAACCCCCAAAACCCACTGCCGAGGTTTTACTTCTGACGGAAATCAGGGATCTGCTTAAGGCGGGAGCACCAAACAGTGATCAGGAAAAGAGTGAACAGGAAAAGGAGGAAGGAAAATAATTATTTTCCTTCCCTTCTATGTGTATTGGAAGCTCCCATGCTTTTGATAAAGGCCATGATGCGCCTTCTGCAAACGAAACCGGTTCCAAAAAGCAGGCAGCAGATGCTTAAAAGTATAATAACAAAAGGATAATTTTCCTGCTGCAGATTTGCACCGATTACAGAGGAGCCAACAAGGCCCGGCAATCTGGCCACGGTAAAAAGAGAAAAGAAGCGTGCGGACCGTATGGGGGAGAGCCCCGCAGCATAAACAAGGATATCCTTTGGGAGCCCTGGAATGAGAAAGAAAAGAAAAAGAACAAATTCAGAACGTGGAGCATCCATCATCTGATGGAGCCGCTGCATGCTTTTCTCCGATACAAAAAACCGTACGGCACCTGAACCAAGCAGTCTGGCACCATAAAAGGCGGCAACTGTTCCTATAAGAATACCTGCTGCTGAATAAACCGTGCCCCAGAAGGTACCATAAATATAGCCTCCGGCTATTTGCACCACATCACCCGGTATTACCGATATCACCACCTGAATAACCTGAAAGGCTATGAAAACAAGAGCACTCATTTGGCCATAGGAGTCAATGACGGTTTTGAACTGGTCCGGCTGGCGCAGTATACCGGATACCTGCGGTGCCACCTTGATGGTCAAGCCTGTGAGGGATAGAACACCAAGCAGCAACAGCATAATTTGTATAATCCATTTCCTTTTACTTCCTTTTTTTGCCCTCATTCCATACCTCCCTGAGTCCTATTTAATTAAAAAATCAATTGCCCTTATCATGCCTCGCGTTTCGAGAAGATAAATTGCCATTACAACGCAGTACGGGTAATTTATTGAAACAAAACAGGCTTGTATCAAGTCCGAATCGCATTGAAAGCCATTTTATTCAGGCAATAAACCATAGTGGTAATTTATGTGCTATAATAATTTTGAAATTAAATTTCGGAGAAAGAGGAAGGCTAATCCAGTATTGTACGTAATTTACTAAAGCAAAATTGAACTTCCAGCCAGGATGGAGGATGGACAATGATTAGTACACTGCGCTTTTCAGGTAAAATGGAAAGCTATATCCGCTACCGCCCCGGTTATCCCAGGCGTCTCATAGATTTTCTCTATGCGGAGCACGGCTTTACAAGAGAATCGGTAATAGCGGATATCGGATCCGGTACAGGGGTTTTCAGCCGGTTACTTCTTGAAAAAGGCAGCAGAGTTGTGGGAATTGAACCCGATGATACAATGAGAGAAGCCTCTGAAAGACTTCTCAGTGATGAATTTACACGTTATGTCACCATTAGCGGAACAGCAGAGTTTACCTCTCTGCCCAATATGTCGGTAAACCATATCGTATGTGCTCAGTCCTTTCATCATTTTGATTATGAAAAATGCAAAGCGGAATTCTCCCGTATTTTAAAGCCCGGCGGCAGTATCATACTTATTTGGAATCGGCCGGTTTTTAACTCTAATCCTTTTCTTGAAAATCTTGCTCCCATCCTTTCCCGTTACTGCGCTGAAGTGGAGGATTTAGCCCTGTGCAAGCTGACGCCTGCTTATTTTACAGACTTCTTCGGCTCCTGTTGCTTCTCTGTACTCTCCGTACCTAATCAGCAAATTTTAGATTTTGAGGGCATAAAAGGCCGCTTTTTAGTAGACTGCGGTATACCTGAACCCGGTCAGGATGGTTACGAAGAAATGATTGGAGAGATAAAAACGCTTTTCGATATTTATAATACTTCCGGTAAAATTATTGTAAGCTATGAAACGGAGGCCTATGCCGGTAAACCTGTATTATAAAGGATTCCTATATGTTAAATATACTATTTTAAGTTTATAAAGAAGTTTTGTTTAAGAAGCCCGATTAAGGTATAATACTATATATCGGGCTTTTTGCCGTTTTCGTGTTTATTGACTTTTGGATAGGAGAATGCTAACTTAAATATAATAATTCATAAAGGAATGATTTGGTATGCCAGATAAGATTATATATTTGGATCATGCTGCAACAACCTATGTTAAACCACAGGTTTTTGAAGTCATGAAACCCTATTTTGTGGAGCAGTACGGTAATGCCTCTTCCATCTATTCCATAGGACGGGACAACCGTAAAGCTATAGAGGAAGCCAGAGCCAAAATTGCCAGGGCTGTAGGTGCAGCCGAGACCTCTGAAATCTATTTCACCGGATCCGGTTCCGAGGCTGATAATTGGGCTATTAAAGGCACTGTAGAGGCCTTCCAGAAAAAAGGCCGTCATGTAATTACCTCAGCTATTGAGCATCCGGCTGTTATGGAAACCTGCGAATATCTTAAGAAAACCGGCTGTGATGTTACTTTTTTACCTGTAAACGACGAAGGCTTTGTAAGCCCTGCCGATGTGGAAAAAGCCATTCGTCCCGATACGGTTCTTGTTACCATCATGTTTGCCAACAACGAAATTGGTACAGTTCAGCCCATTGCTGAAATTGGAGCCGTCTGCCGCAAGGCCGGCGTTCTGTTTCATACCGATGCGGTTCAGGCTGCAGGCAATGTGCCCATTGACGTAAAAGCGCTTAATGTGGACCTCATGTCGGTTTCCGGACATAAATTCTATGGACCCAAGGGAACGGGCTTTCTTTATATTCGAAAAGGCGTAAAAATTGCTACTCTTATCCACGGCGGGCACCAGGAAAGAGGAAGGCGTGCAGGTACTGAGAATGTCCCCGGAATTGTCGGCCTTGCTGCCGCTCTTGAGTTGGCGGTAGACAGCCTGGATGCCTACCGCGAAAAGGTTAGCGCTCTAAGGGACAAGGCCCTTAATGCCATTCTTGATAAAATTCCTCATGTAAAGCTTAACGGTCCCCGCGAGCAGCGTTTGCCGGGGAATCTCAATATCTCCTTCCGCTTTATTGAAGGAGAATCTCTTCTCCTTATGCTGGATATGAAAGGCATAAAGGCCTCCAGCGGATCAGCCTGTACCTCCGGATCGCTGGATCCCTCCCATGTGCTTCT
>JAFADM010000268.1 GCA_023424865.1 Bacillota bacterium
CCCTTAATTTTAAGATACATATCTTTTATCGGCATAAAAGCGGCAAAAAAAAAGCCGGTAAAAATACCGGCAAGTAAAGGGGGTCAAAATGTATTGTGAGGTCATTCTCATTGTTCACCGCGTACGGGGTTTTTATACATAAAAAATAAAAAAATTAATGCAGAAGTTTAATTTGCTTTGACCTACTCTAAAAAAACGGTTTTATATATAATTCCAGTGAAAGATATTCAAAGTATAAATTGACTCATTAAATCGGACATGGCTTGAGAAAAACAGGAAGAGAGCCTTTGGTTGTTAAACCTGTCCTTTTTCTGTATAATGAAATAAGGTCTATTTATTAACTAAGGCAGATTATAACCTGTAAGCAGCCTTGAAAGGATTGTGGCTTATTTTGAATAAAGAAATCTGGTCCAGACCCCGGCGCTTAAGCGATATCGGGGGGGAAGCCCTTATTGAAGGCGTTATGATGCGCGGAAAAGACAAAATGGCAGTCTCCATCCGCAAAAGCAGCGGTGAGATCTTTACTGAAACCAAGGATTTTATACCCCTTACCAAACGCAAAAAGCTTTTAAGCCTCCCTTTTATCCGAGGTGCCGTGTCCATGCTGGAATCTATGGTGGTGGGCATTCGCGTGCTTATGGATTCAGCCGAGCATGTGGATTTAGGTGAGGAGGAAGAGGAAGAAAGCAAATTCGAGGCCTTTCTGCAGAAAAAACTTGGAGCCAACTATTTTAATTACATGCTTTATGGCTCTGTGGTTATTGCGGTTCTATTCAGCGTCGGGCTTTTTATGTTTCTTCCCAATTTAATTGCCGAGCTTTTTCCCATTGATAAATCCACCACTTCAGGGGCTATTTATGCCAATATGATTGAGGGTGCGGTTCGTATTATTCTTTTTATTTCCTATGTTTATCTTGTTTCCAAAAGCAAGGATATAAGGCGGGTCTTTCAGTACCATGGCGCGGAGCATAAAACCATTTACGCCTATGAAAGCGAAGAGGATCTGACGGTTGAAAATGTTCGCAGGCATACAACGCTTCATCCCCGCTGCGGAACGGCGTTCCTCTTTATTGTTATTCTAATCAGTATTGTCCTGTTTACCTTTGCAGGCTGGCATCATCCTGTTGTAAACCTGGTGCTGAGGCTTTTGCTCCTGCCGGTGATTGCCGGTGTGGCCTATGAGGTTTTCAAGCTCTCAGCCAAATCCCCTTACAAAATCATTCGATTAATCAGCCTTCCCGGGCTGCTTCTTCAGAAAATCACCACTAAGGAGCCTGACGACGACATGATAGAGGTGGCTATCGCCTCCTTAAAGGCTGTTCTTAAGGAAACAGAGGCACAGCCCCTGAAAGAAGAAAGCCCGGCGGAAGACCTGTCCGAAGGGCAGGAGGCCGTGGTCTCCCCGGATAGCAACGCGGCTGCGGTATAAAGTGCGGTGAAAAGTCCGGGCATAGCTATGAAAGGGATTCTTTATGAACCTTGGCGAGCTTTTAATGCAAAGCAGAATGAAACTTAAAAAGGCAAATGTGGAAGACCCGTCCAGTGAGGCAGGTCTTCTTCTTTCGTGGCTTTTGAATAAGGAGCTTTCCTTTGTTATTGCCCATCCCGAGAAGGAACTGGAACCGGAAACCGTTAAGAGGTATGAGGCCCTGGTTGAAAGAAGATGCCGCAAAGAGCCCTTTCACTACATCACAGGCACCCGGGAATTTATGTCCCTTACCTTTGAGGTTAATCCCCACGTTCTTATACCTCGCCCCGATACGGAGCTTCTGGCACAGGCAGCCCTTTATTCTCTTGGAATCCGGCCTTCTTTTTTCTCCTTTAAAGAAATGTTCCGTCTCCCTGAAAAAAAGGCCTGCCGGGCGCTTGATGTGGGAACGGGCAGCGGCTGTCTGGCTGTGAGCCTGGCCTATTACTGTAAAAACGTCAATGTGACTGCCATGGATATTTCAGAGGCAGCCCTTTTTCAGGCCCGGAAAAACGGAGAAAAATGGGGGGTTAATAACAGGATTCAATGGCTGCACCGTGATTTCTTAGAGCTAAAAGGTAAGCAAGAACCTCTTTATGACCTCATCGTATCCAATCCTCCCTATATCCCCACTGAGGCCGTGGAGGGCCTTATGGAGGACGTAAAAGGGTATGAGCCTCGTCTTGCTCTGGACGGAGGCGACGACGGCCTGGTATTTTATCGTGCTCTTTCCGTGAAGGGAAAGGAGCTTCTTAAAACGGACGGCATTCTTATTGTCGAATGCGGTTACGATCAAGCGCAAGCTGTAAGCCGGCTTTTTAGCGAGCAGGGCTTTAGAAGAACACTCATTCTAACCGACCTTGCCGGTATTGAGCGTGTGGTGGCTGCCTGCGATTTTTGACGGGGACAGCCTGTTTTTCCATTTTCCGTGTATAGTTTTGGCTTTTTATGACTATACTCAACTATAGCTCCCCAGCCATGGGGAGAAATTGTCTTAAAGCAAGGCAGGTGAGCCTATGTCCGAGGAAATGGTCATAAAGCACAAAACGGAAGTATTGCCCATATTAAAAAAACTGATGCCGGCTAAGTCGGAAAAAACAGCAAAGGAAGAAGAAAAGCAGGCTTATATCAGAGCCTTGACAGAGTGCATTCAGGATGCCTACGAGGAATGGCAGTACGCCCTCAAAAACTTTGAGGATGCCGATAATAAGGATTTAATAGACTATTACTCCTACCGTATCAAGGCTTCCCAAATCCGGTATGAGTACTTGCTGCGGAAAGTAAAAGAAGCACAGGTTTGAATGCATAAAAGGATTCCTCCTTAATATACATGAATAGGGCATATGCCCTTTTTTGTTTTTTGAGAGGCTTGTGCACACTTTTAAAATGGGCCGAGCCTCTGGATGATTTAAATGTGAGTGTACACATTTAAGCGTTAGGGCGGTGTCCGGGGGTGATTGGTATGGACAGAATGTTAATTGTTGCCGCATGGATTGTTGGTGTGCTTATTGTGCTTGCCCTGGGAAAGGCTTTGCTGCTTCCGCTTAAGATCGTGCTGAGATTGGTTTTTAACGGCCTTATCGGCGGCGTGGTCCTTTTGATTATCAATTTTATCGGGGCTCCTCTTGGCTTTACAATCTCACTTAATATCGTATCTGCCCTTATAACCGGCATTTTAGGTCTTCCGGGAATCATTCTGCTGGTTATCCTGCATTTTCTTTTATAGGGCATGGCACATAAACCCAAAGGCCTATTCATATAATGTGAAAGCAGACCGGCGCTAAAACACCTTGCAGGGCTGCAATTAAGAATGCGGGGCGTGATAAAACCATGCTTGATTCCAAGGAGTTGATTGAGAACGCATACGGAATGCGGTTAACCTCGATAAAACCTTGCAGGGCAGGCTATATTCTGGATACGGAAAGCGGGAAGAAATACTTTCGTCAGTGCCAGTGTTCCGAAAATCGGATCCTCTTTGTTCATGATGCAAAGCAGCATTTATGCAGGCATGGCTTTACAAATCTGGATGCTTACTGCGTAACTCAGGACGGTCGTCCTTTTTTGGATATTGAGGGGCAGCTTTTTATTATGACATCCTTTGTAGATGGAAGAGAATGTGAATTTGGCGACGACGGGGATGCGGTGCGGGCTGCCGGTGCTCTTGCAGCCATGCATAAAGCAGGCAAGGGATTTAAAACAAGGAGCGGATTATTCATCCCGACGGATCTGGGGAAGCTTCCCGAAAGTCTGACCCGACGCTATGACGAAATCCTGAGAATGCGCAGAAAGGCCGAACGGGAAAGAGGGGCTTTTGATTACATATACCTGGAGTATGTGGAAAAATTCATCGCCCTGGCAGAAGAGAGCCTGAACCTTCTGGATGGTCCTGAATATCCCCGGCTGGTAAAAAAGACGCTGGAAGAGGGGGGCGTCTGCCATCATGATTATTCCTATCAGAATATACTCATGAAAGGCTCTGCCACTTATATAACAGGCTTTGAATCCTGCGGCGAGGAAATAAGGATTTATGATCTGGTTAACCTTCTAAGGCGTAAAATGCGTAAATGCAACTGGAATCCGGCCAAGGCGTCCATGATCCTTAAAGCCTATTCGGAGCACGGCGCTGTGACCAAGGATGAAATTGTGGTGATGAAGGCCATGCTGCTTTTTCCTCAGAAATTCTGGAGGGTCGCCAATAGGTATTACAATTCCAGAAGAAGCTGGGCTCAGCGCAATTTTACCGGCATGCTGGAAGAAGTGGTTGCGGAAAATGCGGATCATGTTCGCTTTATGAAGCAATATGAAACTATTTTTTAGCCTTGTTAGAAGTTAGCCTTATTAGAAAAATGCATCTTAATGGCTCATTCTTCCTTTTTCCTATCGTTCTTCCTCCATACAGGCTAAAGCGGGCATAGCCCGCACCTGAATGGAGTCGAAGAACCGATGAAGTAATTCACTTTTGTGGTTCTTTTAAGTTATAAGGTACATTGATGCCAGGGGCGTTTGAAGAAGGTTAAAAAAGACCGGTGATAACGCCCCCGGCATCAATGTCGATCCGGTTGGCAGCAGGAATTCTGGGAAGTCCCGGCATGGTCATAATGTCGCCGGTAAGAGCAACCACGAAGCCTGCTCCTGCAGAAAGCCTCACTTCCTTTACCGTAAGGGTAAAGCCCTCGGGACGGCCCAGCAGGGCCGGGTTATCGGAAAGGGAATACTGGGTTTTTGCCATACAAACCGGCAGGCTTCCGTAGCCCAGAGCCTCGATGCCCTGGATATCCTTTTTTGCTTTTTCGGTAAAAAGGACCTCCGAACCACCGTAAATTTCCTTGTTGATAATGCTGATTTTCTCTTGAATGGAGGCCTCCAGCGGGTAAATAGGTGAAAAATGGGAAGGCTCCCTTTCCAGCATGGCGCAAAGCTTTTCCGCAAGTTCAATGCCCCCTTCGCCGCCTTTGGCAAACACTTCGGAGAACGCCACCTCGACGCCCCATTGGGCGCATTTGCTTTTTATGAGGGCGGTTTCGGCATCGGTGTCCGAATTAAAATGGTTAATGGCAACCATAACAGGTACGCCGAACTTTTTAATATTTTCAATATGCTTTTGAAGGTTAACAATGCCTTTTTCCAAGGCTTCCACATTTTCTTCGCTTAAACGCTCCTTCGTAATTCCCCCATTGTATTTGAGAGCTCGTATGGTTGCTACAACCACAACACCGTCCGGTTTAAAGCCACCGTAGCGGCACTTGATGTCGAAAAATTTCTCAGCCCCAAGATCGGCGCCAAAGCCTGCTTCGGTTATAACATAATCCGCAAGCTTCAGGGCAAGGCGGGTTGCCGTTACGCTGTTGCAGCCATGGGCGATATTGGCAAAGGGGCCGCCATGCATGAGGCAGGGCGTATTTTCCAGCGTTTGCACAAGATTGGGTTTAATAGCGTCCTTTAACAGGAGTGTCATAGCTCCGTGGACCTCTAAATCCCTGGCATGAACAGGCGCTCCATCCAGAGTATAGGCAACAACAATCCGGCCCAGGCGCTCTTTGAGATCCGATAAATCCGAAGCAAGGCACAAAATAGCCATAACCTCTGAAGCCACGGTTATCTGAAAGCCGTCTTCTCTTGGAAAACCGTTGATTTTGCCGCCCAGACCCACTACAATCTGCCGAAGAGCCCGATCGTTCATATCCATGGCCCTTTTCCATACAATGCGCCTAAGATCGATATTAAGGGCATTTCCCTGATGGATATGGTTGTCTATGGCGGCAGACAGGAGATTATTGGCGGCCGTAAGGGCATGCATGTCTCCTGTAAAGTGAAGATTGATATCCTCCATGGGGACCACCTGAGCGTAGCCTCCGCCCGCTGCGCCGCCCTTAACTCCCATAACAGGACCCAATGACGGCTCACGAAGTGCAATGACAGCCTTTTTTCCGATTTTGCCCATAGCCTGCCCCAGGCCGATGGTGGTGGTGGTTTTTCCCTCACCTGCGGGAGTAGGATTAATGGCTGTAACCAAAATAAGCTTACCGTCAGGCTTATCCTTCAACTCATCGAGAAAGCCATCCTTGATTTTGGCTTTGTAGTCGCCATACAACTCAAGCCAGCGGCGCTCCACTGAAAGCTTGCTCCCTACCTCTTCTATGGGGATAAGCCGTGCCCCCTGGGCGATTTCAATATCCGTCAGCATAGTGAATCTCCTTGCAAAGCTGGAAATGTGAATTCGCTCCTGATTGAGCGATTATTTACTTATTTTATCTTTGTGTCTTATAAAGTACAAGGGGCTAAGGCTCTTTTACAATTTTTCTTTAAATTGGGCTTGACAGCATTCTAGCACTCTGGTTATAATATTTATTTTGGTTGACAAGCCTCGACATTCTATGCTATAATTTTTAAAGTGATTGTTGAGGTGGTCTTTATGGATAATTCTTCTATAACCCAAATCAGACGAGAGCTGGAAG
>JAFADM010000293.1 GCA_023424865.1 Bacillota bacterium
TTCTTTATCTGGTGATGCGTCAGACTCTGGTTGAAAAAAGAATCATCGATTCGGCAAACAGCCTGCTTTCTGTTATGAAAACCCAGGATGCCATTTTGAATCAGGCGGAGCGGACCCTTTCCGTTATTGGTGAGGATCCCAATATTGCCAATTACCAGCAAATTGACATTGAGCAGAAGCAGATGGAAATTTATGATGCCTACAACAGTCTGGCCAGGCTGTGCCGGGAAAATGAGTTCTACAATAAAATCGTCGTTTATTATTACGACAGCGGACGGGTTCTGGCAACCAACTGGGGAGTATCCAGCCTTGCCGATTACGAGCTTAATAACGGCCCCCTCTTTACCCGGGATCTGGAGCAGAGGGATATTGTGGTGCGCACCCTGCCTCCGGAGGAAGGGGAAAGCACCGGGATTATTGAAATGATTCGCTACCTTCCCATTAATTATGTCGCCCGCCCCAAGGCCATTCTATCCATCAGCATCAGCAGCGAATACTTTAAATCTCTCCATAACCTGATGAACAGCGTGGGCGGCGACTATTTTTTAACCAACAGCAGCAGAGAGCTTATTTATGGAAGCCTTACCCCAATTCCCCCGGATATTTTTGAAAAGCTGGAAGCTACCCGTACAGGGGACGGGGTGGTGTACTACACCATCCAGGACACGGGAGGATTAAAGCAGCTTGTTTCCCAGGTAAGGTCCCCCAAGTATGATTTGATTTACACCAGCCGCATTCCGGTAAAGCAAATTACCAAGGATCTGGACTTTTTGTTCAGCTTCATCCTCTTCAGCACAGCCCTTATGATTGTTCTTTGCGCCATGGGGGTTACTGTGACGCTGATTCGCATGTACAGGCCGCTGGACGGTGTAGCCGACCTTTTAACCGAGATTGGCGAGGGTACGGCCTTCCCCAAAAGACCCGATCCCAGGGAAATGGCCCGCAAAATAAGGGGGCTTTACGAGCAGAACAAAACCCTTTTATCCCGGAACAAGGACATGGAGGCCCTTTTTGAGCAGAATAAGCGAAACCAGAAAAACCAGTTTCTAAGAGACCTTCTGGACGACGGCCTGGAGCAGGAGGAGCTGGCCAGAGGCCTTTCCTATTACGGCATTCCCTTTACGGACAGCTTGAGCTATTGCGTCATACTCTTTTCCATTGACGACTATTCCCGGTACCGGGCGGATTTACCGGCCATGGACCGAAGCCTCTTTGAGCTTTATCTTATGGAAACCATGGGACAGGAGCTGGACAGCAACCTTCCCTTTCCCTTTGTCTTTGAAACAGTGGAGAAGGGGGGACGGGAATTTATGTTTATACTGGGTGCCGGAGACGGTCAGCTTCTTTGCCGCAAGGCGGCACTTTCGGCAGTGAGCCTCAATAAAAGGATAGCCCAGGAAACAGGGGTAAGTGCCACCTTAGGCGTCAGTGAAGCTCTGGCGGGTCTTTCAGGCCTTAAGGAAAGCTTTATTCAGGCTAAAAGGGCCAGGGATCAAAGGTGGATGCGGGGCTTCGGCCTGGTGTACTTCCATGAGGCCGAAAAAGCTGAGCCGGGGCAAACCGCCTACCCCTACGCCATTGAAAAGAATCTCTTAAACGCCCTTCGCAGCAATCAGAAGGAGGAGGCCCCCGCACTGCTGGAAAGGTTTTATGAGTCGGTTATGACCGCCTGCGGTACCAATGTGTCCATGGTTCAGCACTGCTTTTTGCAGATCCTGTCCGACACCTACCGCTGCGTTTATGAATCCTACGGTGTGCTGTCCGGAGCTTTGCCTCCGGAAAAGGAAATGTACTCGGAATTTTTGTCGGCGCCCACAGCGGAAATATCCTATCAAAGGCTTGTAAGCTTTTATTCCTTTGTTTTTGAACAGGTGGACCGGGCCTGCTCCCAGCGCTACAACCTTTTATCGGAGCAGGTAAAGGACTATATCGAGCTTCATTATGCCAAAGAGCTTTCGGTGGATCATCTGGCTGACCGGTTTAATTTAAGCTCCTCTCATTTGCGGCGAATTTTTAAGGAAAAGACGGGAGAGTCCTTAAAAACCTATATCGATTCGGTGCGGATGCGAAAGGCAGGAGAGCTGTTAACCCAGGCCGACAAGCCCATAGTGGATGTTGCGGCCATGGTGGGTTATGTCTCCCAGCAGACCTTTATGCGGGTGTTTAAGAAGGAATACGGTTTTACCCCCGGTGAATTCCGGAAGGTACGTCATAATGCCTCTCGTAAAGAGAATGCAATAGAGAGAACACAGTAGAAAGGAATGGATAATTAACGTGAAGGATTGGGATTACTCAGAAAAGAAAGGCAAGGTGGATCTCATTGTTCTGGGCGGTGGTATGGCGGCTTGCGCCTTGGCAGCCCAGGCTGCTAAGGCAGGCTTTAAGACGGCGCTGGTGGAGCGTCGGGGCTGCTTGGGCCATGAGTTCACCGCTACAGGCCGGGCCACCGTTAAAAACGGCAGTGCAGGAGGGGATTTGCCCTTTTTAAGCGGAAGCTTAAGAAAATACCTTCTGGTATCGCAAACAGAAAAAGGCAATGTGCCCCTTTTGTTTTCCACTGCCGCAGGGGTAGGCATAAACAATCTGCGCGCAACGGGCGTGGTTATTGCCAACGCTTTTGGCCTTCAACACCTTGAAGGACGGGCCATTGTGGATGCCACCGGGACGGGGCTTCTTCCCCGGCTTTTGGGAGCTCCACTGGAAAAATCCCTCACCGGAACTGCCGCCTATACTTTTGAAATGGAAAACGTGGGTTACTATCTTCCCGAGGACGCAAGTGTTCCAAAGGATTTTGGCCTTTTGGATAACAGGGTGTATTTTCGTCATGATGTAAAAAACCGAACGGTGCTTGCAGAGCTTCGGTTTGCTTTTGAATTTTCTCAGCACACAAGAAATGAAAGCAGCGTGGTATGGAACCGGGCCAAGCTCCTGGCGGGACGTCTGGCAGCCTGGCTGAGAGCCAATAACGAGCAGTTTTCCGAGGCCAAATTATCCTCTCTGCCCCCAGAGGCCCAGCTTTTCTATGACAGGGCGGAGGCAGCTTTTTCTCAGGGCACGGAGAGCCTTCAAGGTCTGGAAAACGTCTTTTTAATGCCAACACCTGGTCTTTTATCCACAAGGGATCTGGAAAATTTGGATCTGGAGGCCGAAGAGCTGGTGGAGCAGGTGGCCTCCTGCTTAAAATGGGGAGACGCCGGAGAGAATGAGGTCCTGCCCCAAAAGCTTTGCCTGGGCCAGACCTGTTTTGAGGCTAAGGACTATACCCTGTCGGAGTTTGAGGACAGGGGAATGGATGTGGCCCTCAAGAAGCTTACCGTGGACTTTAATCGAATTGGTTCCCGCATAAAAGCCGGGGCTTTGGTGGCAGGAGCGGGCACCTCGGGCATGATGGCTTTAAAGGCGCTTTACGATAACCGGGTGCCCACCGTATTAATCGAGCTTAACAGCGAGGCCGGAGGCACCCATGTGCCAGGCGGCGTCACCAGCTACTGGCACGGCTATCAGAAGGGCATTAACGACGAGGCGGCAAAGCGGGTGAAAGAGCTATCCGAGGCGCTGGGAACCGGTGGAAAGGCTCTGGAGCGCTGGGCCAACACCCTCTATCAGCAGGAGCTGATGGCTCCTCACAGCGAGGACTGCTATTTTGGCACAGTGCTGTGCGGCGTCGTTGGGGAAGGGCGGCATATAAAGGGAGCGGTGGCTGCGGACCAGGAGGGCCTGTTCGTGATAGAAGCCCAGGTGTCCATTGACGCCACGGGAGACGGCGTGCTGGCCTTCCACGGAGAGCTTCCCTATGCGTTTGGCGATAAAAGGGACGGAAGCGTTCAGAGCTACAGCCAGTTCGGCAGGGAATCCTGGAGCATGAAGGCCTTTTCCGATAACCGTTACAGCGCCGATTACGACTGCATTAAAAACGATCTTTATTCGGAGCTTTTAAGGGGCCATTACCTGGGGCATTTACACAACAGCGATCATGATTTTTCCGTTTTTCCAACCGCCAGGGAATCCCGCCGGATTATTGGGGAGTATGTGCTTACCATGGAGGACATCCTACAGGGCGCAATTCCTCAGGATGTAGCCTGGGTGGCCAAAACCCCCTTCGACGCCCATGGCCTGGGCTCCAATATCTTTACATATATGGATTTGTGTATTTGCAGAGAGGAGCTTGAAGCCCGTATTCCTTACCGCTGCTTTATCCCTGCCGGCAGCGAGGGGCTTTTGGTGACGGGAAAATCCTTTTCCGGAACACGGGACGCGGTGTGCATCTGCCGTATGAACCCGGATCTTCGAAACGCGGGCTACGCGGTGGGGCTTGCCGCCGCCGATGCGGTGCTCAACAGGCGCGGTGTCCGTGACATTGATCTTGCAAGGCTTCAGGAGAAGCTTAAAAAGGCCGGCGTTCTGCCGGACTGGACCTTTAAGCCTCAGGAAGACATAAACTGGAGCCTGCCCTTTGACCGGATAAATTCCATGCGTGCCTTGCTGGAGCCGGTAAAAAGCGCCCGGGAGCAACTGGGAGCTGCTTCTTCTGAAGCGGAGGAAAACCGGTTTGAAAGAGAGCTGGCACGGGGCTGGTTCGGACAAAAGGAAAGTGTGGAATATATTTGCCGCGAGGCGGAAAAGCTTGTGGAAAAGGGCCTTCCGGAAAAGGACGAGCCGGAATATGCAAAGCTTTTAAAAGCGGTAACCCTCCTTGTTAAGGCAGGGGATGCCCGCAATGAAAAAACGCTTGTTTACCTTTTAACAAAGGCCCATGCCGGAGGAGAAATCACCCACCGGCCCAGCACCTATTACCGAAGCCGTATCGACGGAAGGCGGGTACCCAATTACCTTCTTCTTCGGGCGCTGAGCCTGGCCTGTGAGCGTATTCCCGGAACAGATCAGGCCCGGGAGCTTGAACGGCTCCTTGAAGAAGAGCACCTAAAGGGCTATATAACAAAGGATAAATACCATTTGCCCAGAGATTTTTTCTGCTCCTACCTGGAGCTTTCCCTGGCAAGGGCAGCCCTGCGAAGCGGAAGTCCGGCAGGGGCAAAGCGTCTGGCAGCCTACCTGGAGGATGTGCGCCCTTTATTGTTTCAGCCTGCACTGTCTGAGCTTAAGGGAGCTACCGGGCAGGACTTTGGTTATGACAAAAAAGCCTGGGAGGCGTGGCTTGATACTAACGCTCTTTTAAAGTCCCGGTCCCCTCTTCCTTTAGAGGAAGTATTTGAAGACTTTGCCCTTCTTTTTAATAAGTTTTAATAAGTAAGAGCAATAATTGCAATGTAGCAGGAAAGAAAGCAACTTAAGCAATTGACAACGGAGCCTTAAAAAGCTGCAATAAAAGAGTATAATTTATGGAGGTACTTTGGAATGAGCAAGAAACGTTA
>JAFADM010000322.1 GCA_023424865.1 Bacillota bacterium
TGGATGCGTTTGGGGTTATAGCCATGGTTGCTTTGACACCGCTGATTGCAATTCAAATTGTTGGTGTAATATATAAAATTAAATTAGCTAAAAAGGGTTCGCAGGATCAAGAAGATGATATAATCACAGAGGAGGTATTGACTTCTGAAGAAAGCTCCGGTTCAATAGAGGAAGAAAACGCTGGAGTATCCTTTGATGTTGCAGTGGAAGCCATCAGAATCCAGGCGGATGAAACCGAAATGAGTGCGGGTATTTCGGAAACAGTGGCAACTGATATCTCAGAGTCAAGAGGTAATTGATTATGGAAAGCACAAGTATACAAAAAAAGAGTAAAAACTTTAGCTTGTTATGTGTTATTGCAAATATTGGAGACAGTGAGAAAGTGCTAAAAGAAGCAAAAGAAGCCGGAGTAACGGGAGGAACCATTTTTCTTGGTAAGGGAACCGCGAAAAACCATATTCTTGAGCTTCTTGGCATTGATGAAATAAAGAAGGAAATTGTACTCATGATGGTAGATTCTGACAATGAGGACAATGTTTTGCAGCGTCTTACCGCAAAGCTTCGTTTGGATAAGCCTAATCATGGTATTGCCTTCTCCCTTCCTGTAAAATGCTTTTTAGGATCCCGAAGTTCCAGCGCATCAAAATATGTTAGCGACAGTTCGGATTTGGAGGGCTTTGAGCTCATTTTTACCATAGTGCCGCGAGGCTCAGGCGAAAAGGTTATAAAAACCACTACAGCCTCCGGTGCATACGGAAATACGCTGATACATGCCAGGGGATGCGGAAAGCATGAAAAAGATACCCTCTTTTCCATAGCTTTGGAACCGGAGAAGGAAATCATTCTTACGCTGACGGATAAAAAAGCTACGGAATCCATTGTTAATTCAGTCGTTTCCGCTATAGATCTCTATGAGCCGGGAAACGGAATTCTTTTCGTCCTTAAATTAAATCATTTAAGTTATTAATGGGCGTTTTTCGAATTTACAGGAGGTAAAATGAGTTACGAAATTGTTTTTACCATAGTTAAAAGAGGTCTTTCGCAAACTGTCATTGATGCGTCTAATTCGGCCGGTGCCCATGGAGCAACTGTTGTGCAGGCAAGGGGTGGGAGCTGTGAAGGAACAGACAAGCTCTTTTCACAACCACTGGATCCTGAAAAGGAAATAATTATGATTCTTATTGATAAGGAAAAGACTCAGGGAGTTAAGGAAGCCATTGAAAAGGAGCTTAAGTCACATCAAGCAGAAAAGTGGGTTCTTTTTGTAACAGATGTCAATCGAACCACCGGTCTTTTTACCGGGAAGAAGTAAATCTGTCTGCTGAGTAAAGGATGCACAAAAATGCAAAAGACAATTGTGATAGGCATAGCAGGAGGAACAGGTTCCGGAAAAACCACCCTTGCCCGAAATCTGTACGAGCATTTTCGCGGTAAATCCGTTTTGTTATGTCAGGATTATTATTATAAATCCTTTGATCATCTTACCTATGAAGAAAGCCGGCATGTGAATTACGATCATCCCGATAGCTTTGATATGGAATATATGATACGCCAGGTTAATGACCTTAAGACTTATTGCTCCATCCAGAGGCCGGTCTATTCCTTCTTAGAGAATAAAAGGCTTAGTGAAACCGTTGAGGAACAGGCTAAGCAAGTGATAATTCTGGAAGGGATTTTACTGTTTGAGAACCCGGAGCTGCTCTCACTTATGGATATACGGGTGTTCGTCGATACGGATGCCGATATCCGGCTGGTTCGCCGCTTAACACGGGATATTCACGAACGCGGGCGTGATCTGGATTCAGTTATTTCCCAGTACATGAAAACCGTTAAACCTATGCATGACGCTTTTGTAGAGCCCTGCAAAAAGAAAGCCGACGTTATTATTCCCAATGGGGGATTAAATCAGGTAGCCTGCTCCATGCTCATTGCAAAAATAAACAGCATGCTTAAATGACTACCCCAAATCCAGAATGGAGAAGATTAAAATGGCCTACCTGTGTGAATATGAACTGCGCAGCTATTACGGTGAAATAACCCCCTTGCTGGGAAAAGCGGGTTATGCAGCCGAACCTGTTCTGTTTCGTGATTATTTAATGAAGCTTAACCTTACCGAAAACGGTTCGGCAATTGGAAAGCTTATTGTAGATTATAGCCCCAAGAAAAACAAGTACAGTATTCGAAAGGACAGTGAGCTTTCCGATGCTCATTTTCAAAGGCTCAATGCTGTTCTGGGCCAAAATGCAAGCGCCTCTTCCAAAGAAAATTTTAACGCTAATGAAGCTTCTGAAAAAAAGTCGGGTGGAGGGAATGCCGGTAGCGGAAATACCAAAGGCTTTTCCGCCTATGTGGACGGCTCCTATCTTGACGGCAGCGTAGGCTATGGCGCGGTAATACTGGAAGACGGGAACATTGTTGAGGAGCTCTGCGGGCCCATTTCGGACCCGGATGCGGTGAAATCCAGGCAGGTGGGAGGAGAGCTTAAGGCCGTTACGGAGGTTCTTTCCTGGTGTATGGAAAAGGGTATTCCGCATATCGCCATTTATTTTGATTTTTTAAATATTGAAAAGTGGGCCACAGGTGCTTATAAAACCAATACGCCTATGACCATTGACTATAAGCGCTTTATCGACAGCTGCCCCGTTAAAATTGAATGGCATAAGGTGGCAAGCCATACTGGTATTCCACTTAACGATCTTGCCGACGAGCTGGCGAAAAAAGGGGCTCTTGGCAGCTCGAAAACCGCATCAATAAAGGATGAAAATAAGGAGCAGGCATCCGCCGGGGAAGCAGCCTTGAAAGCCGAAAAAATCCTTTTGGGATGGCTGATATACAACGGTGCGCTAATATCCCGGAAATATATGGAGCAGGTTGAATGGCTGGTCCGTTCGGCCCGTTTCCTTGGGATGGAGCTTGTTCCCATTCCGAATCAGGAATTATCGGCAGGGATTGACCGGGAGGGGACAGTGCTTTTTGAAGACCAGGAAAGAGGGCTTCCTAATTATGTACTTTTCTGGGACAAGGATATTCCTCTGGCAAGATGTCTGGAACGCCGCGGGATACGCCTTTTCAACCGGGCCCGCACCATTTTCAGCTGTGATGATAAAATTCTTACACACCAGCTTCTTTCCGATAATGGCATAGCTATGCCGCGCACACTTTTTGCCCCTCTCAATTATCCGGGCACGGAAATGGACTCCAAAAGCTTTCTGGACAGGGTTGAAAAAGCTCTTGGATACCCGCTGGTTGTAAAGGAGGCCTTTGGATCCTTCGGGGCTCAGGTGTATCTTGCCTCCGACCGGAAGGCGCTTGAAGAGCTGAACCACAGGCTGACCCATGTACCCCATCTGTATCAGGAATATGTTAAAACCAGCCATGGACGAGATGTGCGTATTCAAATCGTAGGCGGTAAAGTCGCTGCTTCCATGTTACGGACATCTGAAACGGATTTCAGGGCTAACATCTCCAATGGTGGGAGGATGCAGCAATATAACCCTCCGGACAGCTTTAAGGCTATGGCTCTTAAGGCAGCTGCACTGTTAGGTGCGGATTTTGCCGGAGTGGATCTTCTTTTTGGAGAGGGAGAGGCCCCCCTGCTCTGTGAGGTGAATTCCAACGCCCATATGAAGAACCTGTTTGATTGTACGGGCGTGGATGTATCTTATCTCATCATGAGCCATATCAAGGCAGCTTTAACTTAAAGAGACATAGGCCCAGGGTATGTAAGCATCACGGAACATAAAGCGTTTGGGCTCTTTAAGGATGAAACGAGGTAATACGTTATGGCATCGAAGCCTTTAATGGGCTGGCTTATTTATACAAAATCCGATTTTGCGCGGAACGAGGTCTTTGCCCGCCGCTTTTTAGGACATCCGTCCTTTCCGGACGTAGCAGTACGGCTCGTTTTCAGGGAAGATCTTTTTCTTGGAATTTATAACGGAGGCCCTTACATTAACGGAACGGATTGGGAGGGAATTGCCCTTAAAGGCCCGGATTTCGTAATAAACCGTACCATGGACAATTTCTTATCGGAACATTTGGAAAAAATGGGTATATCTGTATTCAATCCTTCAAAAATATCCCGCATATGCAATGACAAGGCAAGAACCTATCAGGAGGCGTCAGCTCTGGGCCTTCCCGTGATGGACACCCTCTTTACCGATAAAGAAGCCCTCCGCACCCCTGACTTTTTTAAGAGCCCTCAACTGAAAGAGCTTGGCTTTCCGCTGGTTGTAAAAAGCGTGGACGGAAGGGGAGGCAAGGAGGTTATGCTGGCCCGTGAGCCCGGTGAAATTATCGGTATTGCGGAAGGCTTTAAAAGTGAGCGCCTGCTCCTTCAAAAGCTCTGCGGCATGCCGGGGCGGGATGTGAGAGTTTTTGTTGTGGGAAAAACCATTGCCGGAGCTATTGAAAGGCGTTCAGACGTTAGCTTTAAGGCCAATTACACCCTGGGGGGGACAGCGGCTCCCTACAGCCTTTCAGCCGAGGAAACCGCTATGGTTATGAAAGTGGTCAAACATTTTGACTTTGGCCTTGTGGGCATTGACTTTATTTTTGATGCTCAGGGCCGTTTTGTTTTCAATGAAATTGAGGATGTGGTGGGGACTAGAACCCTGAGCATCTATACCGACACAGATATCGTGGCGCTTTATCTTGGCTATATTCGCGGGTGCTTTAATAATTAACCACATGAAGCTCAAAATAGCTCTGCAAATACTGGCAGGCGGGACAAACAGAAGGCGCCTTGATCCCCTGATGAATATGGCCGCAATTTTGGCATACCCAGGCTACGGTCCCCTCCTTGCTGAAGACAAGGCTGTTCTTCACATTTTCATACAGCTTGGAATAGCGTTCGTCATGGTGCTTTTCAATGTCCGCAATTAAGCGAAAGGCTCTGTTTACCTCCGGAAAACCTTCATCTGCTGCGATTTTAGCGAAATCCGGGTAGACAACAGACCATTCTTCACGCTCGCCCTGGATACCGGCGTTTAAATTATCCAAAGTGGTTGCGTGGGGGAAAACAGGATAGCTTCCCCTTATGTCAACAATTTTGGGAAGCTGGCCTTTAAAACCCTCTGACAGAAGGTTGTAGAAGATTTTTGCATGTGCCCGCTCATTTTCAGCCGTCATTAGAAACAGATCCTTGATCTGCTGGAATCCCTCGTCCTGAGCAATAGCGGAAGCAAAGGTGTACCGGTTTCTTGCCTGGGATTCTCCTGCAAAAGCCCGCATGAGATTTTCTGCTGTTTGAGTGCCTTGTAAATCCTTCATACTCTATTCTCCTATTCAAGATATGATTTATTGTGAGTGTCCCTTTAGAAATTGTAATTACTTCAATCCGGAGTAAGCTGTATCCAGCGTATAAATCCTTTTTGTACCTGCGTTATCCCTGTTTCGAATTGAAGCTGACGCTTTAAAGCGGCAGGCATTTGACATATAATTAATCCTGTTGGAACGTGAACCGCTTAATTCCCGCTTTTACCCTAGTATTGACAAAAATGCGGCGTAATATAATTTTTTAACGGAAGCACTCAAGGAAAAAAATCGGTTAAAGGAGTTTTGCCAGTATGCGAAAATACCTTTTAGCCCTCGATCAGGGCACAACCAGCTCAAGAGCTGTTTTGTTCAACCGTTTGGGTGAATTGACCGCCATTAAAAGCCGTCCTTTGCGCCAGAGCTATCCCAAACCCGGATGGGTGGAGCATGATGCTCATGAAATCTGGGCGGGTCAGATGGCTGCCGCAAGAGATGTCCTGGCGGCAGCCGGGGTGGCGGCAGAGGAAATTGCCTGTCTGGGACTTACCAATCAGAGAGAAACGGTTGTTTTATGGGATAAAGAAACCGGCGAGCCCATTCATCCCGCCATTGTCTGGCAGTGCAGGCGTACCGCCCAGCTGTGCACCGAGCTTAAGGCCCAGGGCTTGGAAAAGTTTATTCGGGATAAAACCGGACTTATACCGGATGCCTATTTTTCAGGAACGAAAATAAAATGGCTCCTTCAAAATGTGCCCGAAGCCAGAGATAAGGCTGAAAAAGGACGCCTTTTGGCAGGTACCATGGATACCTGGCTGGTATGG
The DNA here is from genome assembly GCA_023424865.1 of Bacillota bacterium. The sequence continues at coordinate 6,078 of JAFADM010000322.1, forward strand.
AACCTGACAGGGGGCCGGCGTCATGTTACCGATTATTCCAACGCTTCCCGAACCATGCTGTTTAATATTCACACGTTAAAGTGGGATGAGGATATTCTAAAGCTTTTGGATATACCTGCCTCGATTCTGCCCGAGATAGTACCCTCCTCCGGAATTGCCGGTGTGACAAATCCGGAGCTTTTTGGAGTGAAAATACCTATCAGCGGCATGGCGGGGGATCAGCAGGCCGCACTTTTCGGACAAACCTGCTTCAACGAGGGCAGCGTGAAAAATACCTATGGCACAGGCTGCTTTATTCTGATGAACACAGGCAAAAAGCCGGTTTATTCCAAGAATAATCTTTTAACCACCCTGGCCTGGGATGCGGGGCAGGGGGTGGAGTACGCTCTGGAAGGGAGCGTGTTCAACGGCGGAGCCGCCATCCAGTGGCTAAGGGATGAATTAAAGCTTATTGAATCGGCAGGGGAAGCCGATGGCATAGCTGAACGGATCCCGGATACGGGAGGCGTTTATGTGGTTCCGGCCTTTACCGGCCTGGGTGCGCCTTACTGGGATATGTACGCCAGAGGAGCTATTCTGGGGCTTACAAGGGGAAGCACACGGGAGCATATTGTCCGGGCCACGCTGGAATCCATCGCTTATCAGTCCATGGACGTTTTCGGAGCTATGGAGGCCGATGCAGGCTTTCCCATTAAGGAGCTTAAGGTGGACGGGGGAGCAAGCAACAGTGATTTTCTCATGCAGCTTCAGGCTGATCTTCTGGGCATTCCTGTGGTGAAGCCCATGACAAGTGAAACAACGGCCTTGGGGGCTGCCTGCCTGGCCGGGCTGGCTACCGGTTTTTTTGAAGGGAAGGACAGCCTTTTGAAAAATTACAGGGTCAATCGTGTTTACGAGCCCAGGATGTCCGAAAAGGAGGCCAAAAGGCTGTACGGCGGCTGGAAAAGGGCTGTGGGACGTTCCAGGGATTGGATCGGGGAGGAGACTTAAAAAGTCTCATTAAGGGCTGAAAAGGAAGGGCTCCGGACTTTTTCATTTTTATTTCAGTTTTATTTCGTTGCGCCGGATCTTATGTACAAGGTGTAAACTCGATGAGTATAATAGGTATGTTCATAAATGACTAAAGCGGGCTAGGCCCGCAACCAATAGATAAGAGGTGCCAACAAATAACTTTTTTTATTGGTTCTTCTAATTTATAAGGTACTATTACCTTAGATACGAAAGACAAGAAGAGGTGCACCATGAGAAACAGAACCAAGGGGGCGATCTTAGTCAGGTTTGTCATACTGGCTATACTGGTTTTAACCCTTACAGGTGAGAAAGTATCGGCACAGGCCTATCCGGAAACCGTTCGAGTTGGTATAAACTCAGGAAAAACAGCAGTCGCTTCCGTTGCGCTCCAGTCCAACGGAGGACATGATATTGGCTATTACAGCAATAATCAGTTTGTTGTTCTTTTAAACGAGGCCGCAGGTCAGCAGACCATCATCCGGAAGGACAGCTATTATGTGCGCTCCGTGCAGGGGGTAACTACCGAATATAATCCTACGGAGGGTGTTCCTTCCGAGGGCGAGCTTTCCGGTCCCTATCATATTCAGGTAGGCGCCGCCAGGCAGGATTACGCTTCCGCAAAAACCGTTGCGGATATAGTGGTTAATTCAGGTATTGCCGCATACCCCGTATTTGATAACGGGTGGTATGTCTGGACAGGCTTTTATTCCGATTCGGCAAAAGCGGAAGCAGCTATTCCAAACCTTACAACCCAATTGGGCACCGCCGACTTAACCGTGGTCAATCCCTCTTCATCAAGGATAATTATCTATAATGCCTCCTTTCAACCAAAGCTTATTTACAGCAATCCCTCCTCGCCCCTGACTGCAAAGCCTAACGGGACAGCTAATCCTGCGGTCTTTTCGGTTAATGGCAAGGGCTATAGGGGTGAAATGGAATTCAGACGTTATACCGACAGTGATATGACGGTTATAAATATCTTGAATCTGGAACAATATCTTTATGGTGTGGTTCCCAGTGAAATCGGCGCTTCATCGCCTGCCGAGGCATTAAAGGCTCAGGCTGTGGCTGCCCGCACCTATACCTATTCCAGCATAAACCGTTACTCAAAATGGAGCTTTGATGTTACCAATACGGTGGATTCCCAGGTATACGGAGGCTATGATGTGGAGCAGGCCTCCAGCAACGCGGCCGTAGATCAAACCAAGGGCATAAAGGTTTTGTACAACGGCAGCCTGGCTTCCTTATTTTATTACAGCTCCAGCGGCGGGATGACCGAGGACAATATCAATGTATGGGGAACACCTCTGCCGTATCTTACAAGCGTGGTTGACCCCTACGAGGCGGGAACCTCCTACAACTACACCTGGCAGCGGGTTTATACGGCGGAGGATATCCGCAAGAAGCTTCTCAGCAGCAATGTGGATTTAGGGGAAATTATATCCATGACCGCCGAGGAGTACACGGCGGCAGGAAGAGTGAACAAGCTTAAATTTGTGGGCACCACCGGTTCCATTACCTATAACCGTGAGGATATAAGACGTATTCTTGCCGATGCCAACGGTACCTATCTTCCCAGCCGCATGTTCACCATTACTACCTCTGGAAGCGGGGGACAGGCGACCGCCGGCTCAACCTCCGTAGCAACCTCCGAGGGTATTTTATCCGGCATCGCGCTGGACGGCAAAAAAGTGCTTTCTTCAGGCAGCGGAAACCTGTCCGCCATTGGCTCCAACAATACCAAGGGAAGCATTGGAGGCGGTGTACCCGCCGGAAGCTATTTACTGAGCGGAAAGGGCTGGGGACATGGGGTCGGCATGAGCCAGGAGGGAGCAAAGGGTCTTGCAAGAAACGGTTATACCTACGATCAGATATTGAAGCATTATTTCACAGGTGTTACTATAGAGTAGCCGGGTTTGCTGGAATGCTGCATTTTAAAACATTTCACTAAAGCGGGCTGTGCCCGCAACCCAATGGGTTAGAAGTGCCAACAAATAACTTTTTTGGTGATTCTGAACTATAGGGTGCGAAGGGTAAGCTTTTTTAGAGACGAAATCGCCCGGAAGATAAAGGAGAAATGGAATTTATGGTATGGGCCATCCTGATCGCTTTGCTTATCGGCCTGGATCAGGCAAGCAAGATCTTTATTTACGCAGAACGAGTGTCATTCGAGCATATGGAAATCATTAAGGATTTCTTTTATCTGACTTATCTGGAAAACAGAGGGGCAGCCTTCAGCATGCTTCAAAATTTTCGTCCCTTTTTTCTTATCATGACACCTATTGCAGTTGGTGTGATGATTTATTTTTTCCAAAGGCAGAAGCATGGTCTTGCACGTATTGCCTTATGTCTTTTAATAGCAGGTGCTTTAGGAAACTTTATTGATCGCCTGCTCCGTGGCTTTGTGGTGGACTTTTTTCATTTTTATCCCTTCGGTTATGATTTTGCGGTATTCAATGTAGCCGATATTTTTGTTTCTGTTGGCGTTGCTCTTTTAGTAATATACATTTTGTTTATCTATAAGGAGCCTGTGCATAAGGTATCGGCTCCTATAAAGGATAAGCCGCCCAAGGGGGCATTTCACTGAGCGGTATGGAAGAAAAGGATGTTTTTCATTTTCAGGTAGATGGTGAAAATGAGGGTAGGCGTCTGGATGCCTACCTTTCCGATTGTCTTTCGGATTTTACCAGAAGCCGAATACAGTCTCTCATAGAAGAGGGGCAGATAACCGTGGGCGGACAAAAGACAAAGGCTGGCTTAAAAATCCGCTCAGGCATGAGCATACAGGTTTCCATACCTGAGCCTGTGCCTCTCATGCTT
>JAFADM010000347.1 GCA_023424865.1 Bacillota bacterium
AACTATTTTTCTTTATGAGTGAACCAAACGCAGTCCTGAATTATCCAATTAACAGAGCTCAAAAAATTATCGGCCGATAAGGAAGGGAACTTCATAATGCACATGAAAAGGAAAAGCCTGCAGTGAACAAAAATGATTTTACCGAGCAAGTGATGGCAGCGGAGGAAACGCTGTATCACATATCCAAATCTATTCTAAAGAATGATTGTGACTGCGCTGACGCCGTTCAGGAATCGATTATTACGGCATACAGCAAGCTTCACAGCTTAAGGGATGAGCGATTTTTCAAGACATGGCTGTGCAGAATATTGATTAACAAATGTTACCAGTTCTGCCGTGCCAATAAAAGAGTGGTACCCCTTGAAGATTATATGGAAGCACGCTCCTCAACGGAACAGCAAAATGATCTGGGCCTGTTTGATGCCATCATGGAATTAAAGACAGAGCTTCGGCTGGTTATTGTCCTGCATTATATCGAAGGATTTAAGACTATGGAAATGGCCGAGATTTTAAAAATACCGGAGGGTACCGTAAAAAGTCGTTTATCACGTGCACGAATAGAGTTAAAGTCAGCTTTTGGAGAAAAGGAGGTTCTCACCCATGAAAAATAATGATTGGAACAATGTTTTTCCTGAGGTCCCTCAGAGTTTTCATGAAACAGTACAGCGTACATTGGACACACAGATATTAAATAAAGCCGGGAGGAAAAAAGTTATGAAAAAAAGATTTCCCGTCGTTCTTGCAGCCATGATCGCGGCTCTTGGCGTGACAGCCGCGGCTGCGCAGATTATACAATGGAATAGTAAACTCACCCAGCGATTCGGAGCAAACGAGGAGCAGCAAAACCAGCTGGCTTTGAACGGATTCATGGCTTCCGTTGACCAGATGGTGTCGGAAAAGGGTTTAACGATTACGGCACTTCAGACGCTTGGCGATAAAAACGGTGTCTATCTGCTGTTTAGCGTCAAAGCACCGGAAGGAATCACACTGTCGGATGCAAACGGGTTGGATATAGATGTTGACATCGAAGGAGCCGGCCATAATTTCGGCCTTACCGGCGGTTTCATGATGAATAGCGACCTCAACGCATCGCCCACCGGAGCAGCCAACGAGCGCTACTACGAGGTGTATCTGGACAATAGGGAAAAGGAAGACTGGAACGGCAAAACCATCACGGTTGACTTTGCAAATCTTACTGATGCCGCTCCATCCGGCAGCCCTGCGGGAAACAGGAGCGTTGTCGCAGAAGGAAGCTGGAGGCTGTCCTGGCCCCTTTCTTATTCTGAACAGATGAAGACATTTGATATTAATAAAACGTATGAGGTTAACGGACACGAAGTGGTTGTAAAAGCGGTCAGCCTCTCTCCCCTGACGATGACGCTGGAGCTCGGCGGAAACGGGCTTGCCCAACTTGTTGATAATTCGGATCTGAAGGAGGCCGGCAACCTCTGTACTCTTTCGTTGATAAAAAAAGATGGAACCACGTTTGATTCCTATTCAATGAAGGAAGGCTTCTCGGATACCTCTTATAAGCGCATGGAACGCTTTTACCAGGTTCAGGATGTGGAGCAGGTCACCGGCCTCGAGCTGAATTTCTACTGGGAGGAAGCAAACAATACATTAACCGTTACACTGCCATAAAAAGCGGTATGGCTGGCACCAACTGCTTTCCGGATAAGCCTCCCCACAAAAAAACGCGGGCTGGGCAGTTCCGTACCAAAGTCAAATCCCTCCAAGCTCACGGGTTTGGAGGGATTTTATATGCCAGCTTTATGTCTTGCATTTGCATTTCACTTAAAGGATTCATTCATGTACCTGTCGAGAACAAACCATTTGGGCTCGTCTGCGTCCCCGTCGACATATTCCTCTTTCACATCCAGGAGTTCATTTTTCTGCCTTTTGACCGTCAAACAGATTGGCCTTTACAGCTTCTTTATAGCAGGGCACCAAGAGCCGAAGGAAAAAGCACCCCGGCATCAGAGAGAGGAACGATCTATTTAATGAGCTTTTAATGATCATTGTGATATAATAGTGAACAAAAAAGTTAGGAGTGACACAAACGAAAAACGTAAAGCGATTACGAATTCTATTAACCAAACTCGCACTCATCGTTTTAGGATCTGCACTTTCTTCAATCGGACTTGAAATATTTTTAATTCCCAATAACATTATCGACGGCGGCATCGTCGGCATCTCAATTATGACAAGCTACATAACACATCTTCCTCTTGGACTTTTTACCTTTACTCTCAATTTACCTTTTTTAATTATGGGTTATAAGCAGATAGGAAAGACTTTTCTCATTGCAACACTCTTTTCCATAATCTGTCTGTCCCTGGGCGTGTCGCTGCTTGGTCCCATTGAAGGATTAACCCACGACATCTTTCTTGCGGCTATTTTCGGAGGCATTATAAACGGAGCCGGCGTGGGGCTTATTATACGGGCCGGAGGCTCCCTGGACGGTACCGAAATGGTAGCCATTATTCTGGATAAAAAGATAAGCTTTTCCATAGGTGAAATTGTCATGTTCTTTAATATTTTCATTTTGGGTGCAGCAGGCTTTTTATACGGCTGGGATCGGGCCATGTATTCACTGGTGGCTTATTTTATAGCCTACAAGGTAATCGATATCGTTGTTGAAGGCCTTGATAACTCAAAAGCTGTAATGATTGTATCCGACTGCTACACCGAGATAGCGGATGCGTTAACCGCCAGGCTCGGCAGGGGCGTTACACTGCTAAATGGACAGGGAGGCTATTCCAAAGTGGATACAACCGTCATCTATATCATTGTATCCCGTCTGGAAATTACAAAGCTGAAATCCATCATTCTCGGCTTTGATTGTAATGCCTTGATTACGGTTGGCAACGTGGAGGTCGCAGGCAAAAAATACAAAAAGCAGGCGATTCATTAAATCCTCTGTACATGGGTTAAAGGGTTTGGGCTAAATTGGCGCAGTGTGCTGCTATAAATCGGAGGTTGTGCCATTTTGCAAATGGTTTATGAAAAAAAAGAAAAATCCATAGCAAGGAGATACCGATACTATGGATTTTTATTTTTTAATGCCTCTTTTAGCCTGGTTACCGGCAAAGAGATTGTTAAAGCCGTTTCAATCTGCTAAAGCCCCTGCGAAGGAGGCTCCCATGGCATAGGCTTTATCGCAATGCCCCGGGAACTCTTCTTCTCTCACTTTGGCTTTTTTATCTCCGTCAAAAACAGTAACCACGTATTTTGAATAATCGTCAAACTGGTAGGTGTCGTTCACCAGCAGAAACTCCGAGTGGCCGAAGATGCGCTTCAGGTAGTTGTCCGCATACCGCAAAACATCCATATAACCCACATTCTCCATCTGTTGGGACGTAACATTCATAGTATAAATAAAGCCGGTGCGTATTTTTCTTCCAAACAGGCTTTGATAACCTTCCGTATAGGTAAGATAGGGAAACAGCAGCCGTTCCATGAAGGACCGCATCTCTCCTGTTACGGACGCAAAATAAATGGGTGATCCGAGAACGATTGCGTCGGCGGTTTTAATTTCTTCAAGCACAGGTGTCAGCTCATCCCTGTACGCACATTTGCCATAGCTTTTTCCGCCCTTGAGCTTACAGGCAAAGCAGCTTACGCAGCCCTTAAAGCTTAGATCATAAAGATGCACCATCCGGGTTTCGGCACCCTGAGCCCGAGCCCCTTCCAAAGCCTTCTCAAGTAAAAGTGCCGTATTCTTATTCTTTCTCGGACTTCCGTTTATGGCGATAACCTTCATTTCTTTCATCCTTTCACACATCAATTTTAGACATAGCTGTTTTCAATCCGGAATAGGAAATAAGGACATCCCAATCCACCTTCGGATTAAGTCCTATCCGCATTGAGCAAACAGAAGGGCATAAACTTGATTTTCCAGTTCAAATTTTATATGCTTATAGGATAAAACTCAAGTATGCACATTTATGTTATATACATACCTTTTGGTTAGTGCCTTGCAGCTGAGAAGTGCCAATAAAAACAAGTTGTTTCTTCGGCACTTCGTATCAATTGGGTTGCGGGCATAGCCCGCTTTAGTAATGGAGAAGTTATGGATTTTGAAAGCAAATATGGAAAATGCCCCATATACTACACTATTTCTGCGCTGGAAGGCAAATGGAAATGGATTATTCTCTGGGAAATATATAAAGCGGAAGTCATACGCTACAATCGGCTGCGGGATGCCTTGCAGCCCATTGCCCATAAAACCCTCAGCAGCCAGCTTAAGGAGCTGGAAGCCAGCAAGCTCATTCATCGTGAACAATTCAATGAGGTGCCTCCCAGAGTTGAGTATTCGCTGACTGAGGAAGGAAAAACCCTCATCCCCATACTGGAGCTAATGTACCTGTGGGGTGCAAAGCATATAGACAAATAGCTTCAAAGAGTGCTTCCCGTAGAAAGTTTAAAAACTCCGGCAAAAAAGGCTGTTGCCTGAGCAACAGCCTTTAACGTACAAAGCTCTTTGAAGGAAAGCCCTTCGGGTTACGCCTCCATTGCAGGTTAAGTCTCTTTACAGCTTAAGCTGGATCAGGTTGAATTCCCCCCGGTTCTGAGTGGTGCTGCTGTTTCCGATATAAACTGCAAACGCGCCGGGTTCGCTGGTATACGCCATATGGATATCATGAAAACGCAGCATATCTTCCGTTATGGTAAATTCAAGGCTTTTTTCCTCTCCCGGCGCAAGCTCCACTTTAATAAAGCCCTTAAGCTCTCTGAGGGGACGCGCCACACTGGCGCAAATATCCTGGATATACATTTGTACAACTTCTTTACCTAAAACCTCACCGGTATTTTTCACAGTGACATGGGCTTTCAGGCTTCCGTCCCGTGTTAATTCTCCTGCGCTCAGGGACACCGACGAAATTTCAAAACGGGTGTAGGAAAGTCCATAGCCAAAGGGATACAAGGGCTCATTGGGTATATCGATGTACTTTGAAAAATAGGTTCCCTTTCCTTCATTTCCCGCATAGGGCCGTCCGGTCCGGAAATCGCTGTAGAATACGGGAACCTGGCCTACACTGTATGGGATACTCATAGCCAGCTTTCCGGAGGGGTTGGTTTTACCGTAAACCATTTCCGCAATGGCATTTCCGCCCTCCGTACCGGGAATCCATACCTTGAGGATAGCTTTCGCCTTTTCTGTCAATTCCTTCATTTCAAGGGGCCTTCCGCCAAACAGCAGGACAACGATATTGGCATTCACCTCGTAAATTTTACGGAAAAGCTCCAGTTGAATCTGTGGGATACCAAGCTCAGCCCGGCTTACCGCTTCCCCAGAATGAGCCTGATGCTCACCGACAGCCATCACAACCACATCGGCTTCCCTGGCGTTTAGAAGGGCCTCCACCAGAAGCGCCTCCCTGTCCACCCCTTCTGTTTCAAAGGCAATGGCCTCCGGGCTGAGCCTTAAGCCGTCCAGGGTGTCCAGGGCAGGGCAGCCACGGGCAAAGGTGGCATTTTCAACGCCCAGGCCTTTAACCCCCTGTGCAAGGGTGACAGTGTCGGCTTCCTTGCCAAATATGGACCAGGAACCTATCAGGAAAGGGCTATGGACATAGGGGCCGATAAAGGCGGTTTTCTGCCCTTCCTTTTTAAGGGGCAGAATGCCGTCGTTTTTAAGAAGCACCATGGATTCTGAAGCCACAGCTTTGGCAAGCTTTCGATGCTCCTCACATAGCAGAATCCGGGATTCATCTTCTGCATTCCCGTCCTTGTAAGGGTTTTCGAAAAGCCCCAGCTCGTTTTTAAGCTCCAAAATGCGGTATGCCGCTTCGTCAACCAGTGCCTCATAGTCCTTGTTTTCCTCAATAAGGCTTTTAAGGCTTTTGGAGTAGCAGGAGGTCATCATATCAATATCCACACCAGCCTCAAGGGCAAGGCGGGAAGCCTCCTTCTTATCCCCTGCAAGGCCATGTGAAAGAAGCTCTTCAATGGCGGCCCAGTCCGAAATCACCACGCCCTTAAAGCCCATTTCTTCTCTCAGAATGCCTCGGAGAAGCTTTTTGTTTGCAGAGGAAGGAACCCGATCCAGGGTGTTGAAGGAGGTCATGGCCATGGCACAGCCCGCATCCACCGCCGCTTTATAGGAGGGCAGATAACTGTCCCTGAGGGTTCGCTCAGATAATTCAACCGTGTTGTAATCCCTGCCGCCTATGGGGGCACCGTATCCCGCAAAATGCTTGACGCAGGCAGCGATTCTTCCTTTTTCCTTTAAGGAACCCCTGCCCTGGTAGCCTTCTACAATAGCTCCGGCAAAGCATTCATTTAAATAGGTATCCTCCCCTGTGGATTCCATGACTCTGCCCCAGCGCGGATCCCGGGCAAGATCCACCATTGGGGAAAAGGTAAGGTGAAGGCCTGCCGCAGCCGCTTCTCTGGCGGATACACTCGCTGCCTTTTCGGATAACTCAGGATTAAAGGTACATCCCTGGGCCAGAGGTATTGGAAATAGGGTTCGATAACCGTTGATAACATCCGCCATGAAAAGAAGCGGAATATGATGAGGATGCTTTTTTATGTAGGCGTCCTGTATTTTTCTAAGGAGAGCTGCGCCGCTTCCCCCTAAAATGGAGCCGGCCGAGTTAATCTCATCCTCCGAATAGCCAATATAATTCTCAGGTCCTGTGATAATGCCTTCCTTTTCGAAGTAATGGCTTGTGACCTGCAAAAGCTGACCCATTTTTTCTTCCAGCGTCAGGGAATCGAATAAAGCTTTTAATTGTGCTTGTTCCATAGCTTTTCTTATCTCCTCTTGCTACTCTGTTTGGCTAGGGGTTTGGCAGCACTTAAGATGTGTCCAGTAAAATACTGGTATATGGGCATTTTATCATTTATGCTTTAATTATGCCAGTTTTAAATATCCCTCCTTTATCAGGACAGTGTCCTAATAAAGCAAGCAAACGCATGGTATGCGGCGGGAGGCTGAGAATCACTGGCGGTTACTCCGCTCAAGCGCCTTTAGGCTCTTCAATAAACGCTGCGGCCTCGGAGGAGTTTATTGTCAGCGTTGCTGGAAGGCCTCAACCGTTATGTCCCGGTAGCCGTCAAATTGCAAGGCCTGAAGCCGATTATTCTACACCTGTCTTATATTTTTGCCAAGGGGTTTTATTAATTATTTTCGACTGTTGTAGAAAATGAAAAAAGGCATTACCGATA
>JAFADM010000360.1 GCA_023424865.1 Bacillota bacterium
GGGTATTTCATAAGCTCCACCTTAATACCGGTCTGCTTCTCAAGAAGATCGAGTATGACATAATCGTCATCCTCCTGAGAATCGTCAACGAAAAGGGTAAAGGAAAAGCTGTCCTTTTCATCTACTATGGGCACGCCCTCGGTATACATGATACCGTCTTTGGTTCGCTCACCTTCTGCCGTACCGGAGGGGGAAGCGCTTGGCTGTCCGGATGCCGAAGGGGTAGGCGTACCGGTATTGCCGACATTGGAGCTGTTGCCGCAGGCAGCCATCATGGAACCGGCCAGCACAAGAGCCATTGCACAGGAATAAATCTTCTTGATCTTCATTGAAAAACCTCCTCGTATAATATAGTTAACCTTTTACGGAACCTATCATGACGCCCTTTACAAAGTGCTTTTGGATAAAGGGATAAAGAATGATAACAGGAAGGCTGGAGATGATGATAAGGGAATATTTCATAAGCTCCACCAGCTGTCTGGCTTTTTCCAGCTCAAGAAGCTGCTGGGGCGTGGATGCCGTTCCTTTTTGAAGCTGTGCTTCATTAAGTACGAGTATGGAGCGCAGAACCAGCTGCAAGGGCTGCTTTTTGTTATCCGAAAGATAGAGCAGCGCTGAAAAATAAGAGTTCCAATGGCCTATACCGTAATACAGCACCATGATGGCAATAATGGCGCTTGAAAGCGGAAGGGCAATGCTGAAAAAGAACCGGGTATTGCCGCACCCATCCAGCTTGGCGGCCTCCAGAAGCTCACCGGGCAGATTGCTTTTGAAAAAGGTTCGGGCAACAATCATATTGTAAACGCCAAGAGCCCCCGGCACGATAAGCGCCCACACCGTATCTAAAAATCCGAAGGACTTAACCACCAGATAGGTAGGTATCATACCGCCGCTGACAAACATGGTAATTAAATAGAACACCGTGACAAAGCGGTTTCCCGAAAAATCCTTACGTGACAGGGCGTAGCCTGTGGGCAGTGTGACAATGAGATTCAGGCTGGTTCCCAATACGGTATAGAAAACGGAGTTGACAAAGCCTCTTACCACGTTCTGGTTTTTGAATACTTCCTCATAGCCCCGGAAATTTAAGCCTACCGGATACCAAACCACCTTGCCGCCCGCTACCGCATCCGGATTGCTTACGGAGGAAATAATGACAAAATAAAGAGGATAGGCCACAAGTAAAAAGACAAAGGTTAAAATAACCAGGATAATGGCATCAAAAATAACATCGCTTTTAGACCGGTACAATTTGCTGCTTTCCATTGGTGCTTCCTCCTTACCACAGACTGGTATTAGACAGCTTATCCGCGAATTTATTGACTAAAATCAACAGTATGGCGTTGACTACCGAGTTAAAAAGGCCAATGGCCGTGGAATAGGACATATCGTTTTGTATGAGGCCCACCTTGTAGGTATAGGTGGATATAATTTCTGAAACGCTTAAATTCAAATCATTCTGGAGCAGGAAGGCCTTTTCAAAGCCCACCGACAGGACGCTTCCGCAGTTCATAATTAAAATAATGGTTGCAGTAGGCAAAATGGAAGGCAAATCAATATGCCAGATGCGCTGGAACTTGGTTGCACCGTCTACAATGGCAGCCTCATGAAATTCAGGGCTGACCCCGGCCAGGGCTGCAAAGAAAATAACTGAATTCCAGCCGGTGTTCTGCCAGATGCCTGACCACACGTAAATATGTCGCCACAAGGACTTTTCTGCCATAAAATTAACAGGCTCCATACCAAAGGCGCCGAGCAGTGAATTGACAATTCCCATGCTGGGCGAAAGAAACAACAGCAGCATACCTGCCATAACCACGGTGGATATGAAATTAGGCGCGTAGGTAACCGTCTGGATAACCTTCCTGTACCGCTTATGCCTGAAGGAATTCAGCATGAGCGCCAATATAATGGGAATGGGAAAGCCGGCGATAATGGAATAAATACTCAATGAAAACGTATTGGTCAGCGTGGACCAGAAATAAGGCCCGTCAAAAAAACGGATAAAGTGATCCAGCCCCACCCAGGTGCTGCCCCAGATGCCCTTCTTCGCAGAAAAACGCCGAAACGCAATTTGCAGGCCATACAGAGGAACATAACTGAAAATAAAGGTGATGACCATCCCCGGAAGAACAAACAGCCATAAATCCAGGTTGCTTCTCATCTTTTTAATAAAAGGAGTTTTTTTGGGTCGGGTTCCGCTTAAGGATTCAGTGCTCATCAATTTGAATGCCTCCTAAACGCCAATAATCCTCTTAGAATGCTAAGGGCTTCTAAAAATCAGAGGGGTAATACGGTGAATAAGTGCAGATTACAGAAAGACCGGTTTGATAACCTCTTTGCTATCAAAAAATATCAACTCTATAGTGTATATTAACTCAATTTAACATAATTTTTAAAAATGTTAAATTGTTAATCTTGTTTGATTTTTTGTTAACAATCGAAAAGCAACTTGTTAATTCCAATCATACAGCCCAATCCATAAAGTGTCAAGATAAAATCGTTCAAATTTGCTAAATTAAATCCCATGTCATTATTCCATTTAGTCATTTAGCTTACAAAACCGTGTTCTTTACATATAATTATATAATTTCTATTTAAATACAATTTAACATTTGTACATGCTTTTATGTTAAATTGTTAATATAAAATGATAAATTTATATTGCATGATTATGAAATGTTTGCTATCATGAGATTTACAATCATACCTGCTTCCACTCCAATTTGA
>JAFADM010000420.1 GCA_023424865.1 Bacillota bacterium
CACCCACGTACAGCGTTACGCTGCCACAGCGACATGCTTTATTTTAAAGCATTCCAATCGCTTTTGCAACGACCAAGCTCGCGTAGGGTTTTTCACCTATGCGTGCTTTTTTGTTTTCCCCTCCTTAAAAACGTATTGCCGGACAGGCCAGAAAGGGGCTTATGCTGTTTATTACGGCATTTTTGACCTTCGGTTCATGCCGGGATAACCATCTTTCAAGGAGGGGAAACATATGAGAAACAGAAAAGTCCACATTGTTCCGTTCATGTCCAGGGATGACAAAAAGCTCTTTGATCTGGTTGAGGACTACAAGCAAAACGGAGGTACCTTTGGAGAGGAGGCCCAGGCGGCGTTCCGGTCGGTTCTGGCTGAAAAGCTCAGGAACCCGCCCAAAGCCGATCCGGCCGAAACGGCGGAGGCCTACAGGACCTTTCTCCTGCGCCTCCTGGAATTTGCCACCGCACCCGGCCCCAGGCTCAAAAAGCCCTACCGGCCCGTAAGCCCGAGGACCGGCGTCAAAATTCACCTGCCCAAAAACGGCAGGAAGGGGAATAAAGCTTAATGGAGTACCGCCATTAAAATGCCGGTATGCAGATTGCACACACTTTTTTTCCACACCATGGCAAGGCTTAAACGGATATGATAGTATGACGGAAGTATCTATATTAAAAAGGTTTAAGCCAAATTAAGGGGGACGTGCCATGGACTATTTTTATGATGCGTTTATCTCGTACCGCCATTTGCCTTTGGATAAGGCTGTTGCCGAGAAGCTCCAGACCCTGCTTGAGGCCTACCGTCTGCCCCGGTCCATGAAAGGCAGGGCCCGGGAGCGGATTAACCGTGTATTCCGGGACCAGAGCGAGCTTCCCACCACCGGGGATCTCAGCGCAGGCATCCGGGAAGCTCTCCAAAAATCCCGCTTTCTCATTGTTATCTGCTCCGAGGAGACTCGGCAATCCCATTGGTGTATGGAGGAAATAAACTATTTCAAGGAGCTTCACGGAGGGGCCAACGACAATATACTTACCCTTCTGGTATCCGGAGAGCCCCATGAGGTTTTCCCCCAGGCTTTGTGCTACGAAATGCGTCCCTCAAGGACGGCTGAAGGCGAAACCGTTATAACCCGTGTGGATGTGGAGCCTCTGTGTGCCGATGTACGGGCTTCCTCCACGGCAAAGTCGCTGAAGCTTCTTAAAACCGAATTCCTTCGCCTGGCGGCACCCATTCTGAACTGCCGCTACGACGACCTCTATATGCGCCACCGCCGCCGGAAGGCTCAGCAGGCCTGGACCATAGGCGGAGCCGCCGCCCTGGGGCTTGCCGCTCTGGCCGCCTACTCCTCCGTTATGGTTTACCAGCTTACCCAAAGGCAGACAGCCCTTTACACCAACGAATCTTTGAGCCTTTCCTACTATGCGGGCAAGGCTGTTGAACAGGGCGATCCCATGCTGGGTATGCTGCTTGCCCTAAGGGCCTTGCCACAAAACAACAGCCATCCGGAGCGCCCGGTTTTACCCCAGGCCGAGGCGGCCCTGCGAAGCGCCGTATTCCAGCAGGAGCATCACAAGGCGGTGCTTCCCTATTATCAGAGCCTTTCCTTTCAGTTCAACACCGATAATGTGTCTATTCTTAAGCGTTCCGAGGATGAAGCCAAAATTGTTCTGAGCGACTACACCACCAATTTTGTCTACGATACATACAATGGCTCCCTTATCTTTAAAATGGATGGCAATCTCCTGTTTGATTCCGCTGTCACAACCGCAGTCAGAACAGAAATAAAGCGGGATTGGGATAACCATACCGCCACATTCCAGGCTTATGATGTGCAAACCGGGGAGCTGATCTCCGAGGCCCTGTACACCTTTGAAATGGAAGATGAAGCCTTACATGCGGAGTTTGCCCAAAATGAGGATATCCTCTATTTTTGGTACTATAAATACACCGACAACGGATCGGAAAAAACCGTCACCCAATATTTCAATATTCGTACCGGTACCAAACTGAGCCCGGAAGAAGGCGAAACCTATCTGGTTAAGAATACGGACTCGGATAGTATAAACTATCCAACACCGATTACCGGCTCAGAAACCGGGGAAGTGAAAGAGTACCTGTCTCCAGGCAAAACCTACAGCGTGACGACAGAAGAAATAGGGGGCTCAGGCTATTCAGCCCTTAGAATTGCAAAGAGCGGAGATCTGCTGTTGCTGCTGGCCCTGGAGGGTGACGGCTTTACCTTTACCTCCGACGACAAATATGCCGCCTTTATTTTAGAGAATAAGCTCTTTGTGATTGACATGACGGATTTATCCCCTGTTTACACCATGGAGGGAGAGGAGGAGCTCTCCATAAGCGACATGGAGTTTACCGAGGACGGAAAGCTGATCCTTGTAAGCCTCTTTAATTCGGGAGACAATCTTGAATCCTATTCCTTTCCCGATACCGTCAGGGTGGTTGACTGGAAGAACAACACCGTCCTTGTAGATGAAACAGGCTGGGCATTCCCCGTACACGGAAAGCCCTGGTTCTATGTGAACACACCTGGCAAGGTCGTTAAATACGAGTATAAGCCGGAATTCCTTTCTGCCTTCAGTGAAGGCGGCGCTCTTCAAAGGGATCTGAGGTTCAGCGTTAACGGGGAAAGGGCCCTGGTGGAAAAGTTCTATTATCCGGAAAGCGCCGAGGAGTGGAACAACAGGGAATTCGTCACTCTGGACGGGCGTATTTCTCTTTTTGACACAACCGGCGGAGAGCTTCTTATTGAAAGAGAGGTTATGAAAAGAAGGCTGGAAAACGGGAGCAGTGCCATGACCCAGGTGTATTTTTACACTCCGGACATGACCCGACTGGTATGCCTAACCACTGAGGGCGTTTTGGAGTATTGGGATGTACCTGGGAAAACCCTTTTGTGGAGCCTTTCCGCAGAGGAGGATTATCCTGTAAGCGTGGCCATTGACGACGGGATGGAACGAATCGCCTGTGCTTATAACGACAATCGGGTGGATATTCTGAGAGCCTCGGATGGACAATATATGGAAACTATTGACAGTAATCCTTACGAGGACATTATTCAGCTTGAATTCCAGAATAATCTGCTGCTTGCTTCCAGTGAGTATCAGACCTATGTTGTTAACCTGGCTACCGGCAGTGAGCTCACCTTTGACGAGACCGGCAATGATGGGGTAAATACCGATCGTTATCTTACGGAGGACGGCCTCATTATCCTCAGCCGAAGCGGCCCCTTCTCACCGCTGGAGGTGTACGGCGCGGACACGGGAGAGGAGCTTTTCTCACCGGAAATAGGAGCCATAGGCTGGGCCTATTCCTCAAAAACAGGTACACTGGTGTACCGGAATTATACCAGTGAGTCCAATTATGCCAACACCCTCTCGGTAGTCCGTTGGAACGGCGAAAGCTTTGCCCCCGAAGCGGAACTGGTTCCTAAGGATGCGGGCAGCAATTTCTTTTACGACAACAGCGGCCGTTATCTTATTCTCAACGGAGAAGAGGGAACAGTGGTTTATGACATGACGGATAAGAGCCTGGTCCTTGAGGTGAGGGATACCCTTCTTGCCATGTACAACAACAGCTTTTATGCTCTTGGCTCAAGGATTGGCAACCTGTGGCCCCAGCCTGTCATAACGCTTCCCTTCTACACCCTGGAGGAGCTTACCCTAAAGGCCGGGGACCTACTTGAATCCCGGGGCAAAAAGCGTGAGCTCACCCGTGAGGAGCTTATCCAGTACTTTATTGAAACCGATACGGGGCTGTAAAAACGCTGTTGGTATTTTAATAGAATATGACGTATAATATCACAAATCACGATTTATCAAATCGTGATTTGTGATGTTTATGATACCTTATTTCCGTCTTAACAGAAAGGGCTTTCCCCGTTATCCTTTAGCCGTACATACGGTGCTCCTTACCTTAAAAAAGGACGCCGGGCATTCCTGTGCAAAGGCATCCTAATAGGTTATAATCAATATAATTGGCATCTAAAGGCCTCAGTTTACCGTTGGCTTATCTAGCTTCTGCATACTAATAACAGCTTCTGTATAATAAAAAGAGCTTCTGCTGTGATAACAATGGAGCGGAATACAAGACGGAGAAGAAAAGATGAATAAGGATTTTTTGCAGGTTAAGGGGACGGAATTCTATTTTGAGGGCAAGCCCGTTATGTTAAGAGGCTTTGGCATAGGAAGCTGGCTTAACATGGAGCATTTCATGCTGGGTATACCCACGCCGGACCACATAATTCGGGAGGCTTTCGGGGAGGTTTACGGCACGGACAGGGCAAAAGCCTTTTTCGATGATTTTATGTACAAGTTCGTAACCTCTGCCGATTTTGAGCTTTTAAAAAAAGGCGGCATCAACTTTCTGCGGGTCCCCTTCAATTACCGCCTGCTTATTGATGACCAGGACAGCTCTCTTTTTCGGGAGGACGGCTTTCGCATTCTGGACAGGCTTTTGGATCTGTGCGACGAATATGGCATTTTTGTCATGCTGGACCTTCACACCACACCCGGCGGACAAAATCCCGACTGGCATTCCGATAATGCCACCGGGGCTTCCCAATTCTGGTTGTTCGATGTTTTCAGAAAGCAGATTACCCAGCTGTGGCAAAAAATCGCGGAGCGTTATGCCAACCGCCGCTACCTTATGGGGTACGACCTTTTGAACGAGCCTTTCATGATACCCGATGACGCTCTTTTAAACCAATTTTACGCCAACACCATCGAAGCCATTCGCAAGGTTGACCCAAACCATGTCATTGTGGTGGAGGGGGATCATTTCGCCATGGATTTCAGCGCCATGAAACCCTTTGAAGATGAGCAGCTGGCCTTAAGCTTCCACTATTATCCCACAGTCTGGGTTCCAGGCCTTTTGGACAAGGGCTACGGCAGGGAGAACCGAAAGGCCGAATTCCGGCGGGGCCTCCTTTCCCTGGCTTCCATAAGGGAAAAATTCTCCCGTCCCATAATATGCGGTGAAGCGGGCTATGACCTTCATCCGGAGGACATGCCCTTTTGCATGGAGCTTTTGAAGGACACCCTGGACCTTTTTGAGGAGTACGGCATTTCATGGGCCGTCTGGACCTATAAGGACGCCTGCTTTATGGGCCTTGTGTACCCTTCCCAAACCTCCCCATGGATGAAGCTTGCACAAAAAATTGGGGAAAAGTGGACCCACTATAAGGAAATGGAGCAGGCCAATGAGCTGATGACCGCCATAGGGGACAAGGTGGCCGGAGGAATAGACGACGCCCTGCGCTATAAGCTTCAATTCCGGTTAAGAGGGATTTTTTACGTCATACAGAGCGAGAAAATATTAAAGCCCGTATTAAGAGAGATTCCCTGGGAGGAAATGAAGAAGCTGCCCGATTCCTTCCTCTTTGAGAATTGCGGCTATTGGCAGGAGTATATGGACCTTATGAAGGAAATAACGACAAAATAAAAATCCCTTTGAAGGAACGCAAATCCCGGTGTAATTATCAGAGTGATTACCGGTACATTTACCGGTGTAAAAATCGGTCCGATTAGCCCGCATGGCCCAATGCAGAATCCGGTGCAGATAGCTTGATGCAGGTTGGCGCCGGGTTTTGTCAGGGCAGCAGGTATATTTTCCGGAACTTTTCCGGACTGACACCCTCGTGGTATTTAAAAAATTTTACAAACAGATTTTCATCCTCATACCCCAGTATTTCCCCAACCTGCTTCACATTGTAGTTGGAAGTAAGAAGCAGGCTTTTGGCGTATTTAATTTTTTCCCCGTTGATAAATTCCTTAAGCCCCACCTTCAAGGCGGCTTTAAAAACTCTTGAAAGATAATCCCTGTTATAGCCGAAGGTATCTGAGACGCTTTCGGCGGTAATACGGGTATGGATATTCATGCCAACCCATTCGCTTATTTTTTTCACCAGCGCCATGGTGTTCTGGGCGCTGTTCCTCTGCAGGACACTCAGCTCGTTCAAAAGAAGGGTGAGCCACAAATCCGCCGTGTACTGAGGGTATTCGGGAGACTGGGTAACAAGCAGAAGCTGCTTCACCAAATTTTTTATCTTATAGGCTTCAGTCGTTCTAAAGGGATTGTTTTCTATTTCCAGAGCCTCAAAATTATTGGTAGCAAAGCGGATCCAGTAAAAGGAGGTTTTTTGCTCACCCTCTTTGAACCCGAAGCTCACCTTGTAGGGCGAGAGTATGAGAATATCCCCCTGGGAAACCGTATACTGCTTTTTGTCCTCCTGGAGGAAAACCTCACCCTCCAGAACAAGGATAAATTCGTAATGCTCCAGAAACCTTTTTGCGTGCTTCCAGTTCCTTTGGGCGGTAAAGAAGCCCGAAGCCAGATGATTAACAAAAAAGTCCCTTTGAAACTTGTGGGAAAGGGCGATGCTGTCCTGTATCTTAATTTGGATCATGTCGGATTTTCTCACTTTCCAGGAGCAATTCTCACTTGAATAAAACCTGCCTGTAGCATACCATTATAACGTAATAGAGGCATTGGGACAATGCTTCCTTTTCCAAACGGAAAGGTCACTCTTTTTCATAAGCAGCTGTGATATTCCTGTGAAAGTCATTATTTTGCATGAATGCTGTAAACCTCCTGGGAAGGCCTATACCTTATAAAAAGGAGCTGAAGGAATATGAGTACAGTCAAATGGGTATGCGACAGCAAATACATTGTTTTACCGGTGAGTCATCAGGCAGTTGCCAAGTGCCTGAAATTTACCCATAATGGGAAGCTGGTCTACGATCTGGCTATCGGCCTGGATAATTTTCACCCCGACTTCCACGCCTATGTGAATATGGAGCGGTTCCGTGGATTGGAGCTGGAGGCATCCTGTGAGCCTGACATCCACTTTGAGATAAGGAAGGCCGATACCTGCGACGACAGTTCCATTTACACGGAGAAATACCGCCCCGGCTTTCATTTTTCCAGTAAAAGGGGCTGGCTCAACGATCCCAACGGGCTTGTTTACTATAAAGGAATATACCATATGTTTTATCAGCATAATCCCGTAGGCTGCAAGTGGGGGAATATGCACTGGGGCCATGCCACAAGCAATGACCTTGTTCACTGGAAGGAGCTTGACATAAAGCTTTATCCCGATGCTCTGGGAACCATGTTTTCCGGCTCTGCCATTATTGATTGCCAGAATATTACAGGCCTCAAAGAGGGAAAGGAGGATCCCATCCTCCTTTATTACACCAGCGCCGGGGATTCATCCGAAACCTCAAAGGGAATGCCCTACACTCAATGCCTGGCTTACAGCCTTGACGGGGGTAAAACCTTTGCCAAATACGCTAAAAACCCCATTATACCTGAATTAGCCAAAGGAAACCGGGATCCCAAGGTTATACGGCATGAGTCCGGCCGGTATATCATGGCCCTTTATCTGGATAAAAACCGATTTGCCCTCCTGTCCTCCGACAATTTGCTGGACTTCAAGGTCATTCAGGAAATAGATATTGAAAATGAATCCGAATGCCCCGACTTTTTCCCCCTGCCTCTGGACGGAGACCCTGAAAAAACCAAATGGGTGCTTATAGGCGCTTCTGAAAAATACCTTGTGGGAAGCTTTGACGGACAGGTCTTTACAAAAGAAACAGGCGCCCAGAGCCTGCATTATGGCAAGAACAGCTATGCGGGCCAGTCCTGGTCGGACAGTGATCCGAAGGTTGGGAGGCGTCTTCGCATTACCTGGAACAACAGTCCGATTCCCTCTATGCCTTTTAACATGGCCATGACCTTTCCCGCCGAGCTGAAGCTTAAAACCACTCCTTATGGCATGCGCCTCTTCTGCTGGCCTGTCAGGGAAATTGAAAAGCTGTACGATGGAAGGCAAAGCTATACCGGTAGCCGCATCAACCCGGCTCATAAAGCAGCTTTTCCCCTTGAAGGCAGAGCCTATGACATAAAGGCCCGGCTTCAGCAGGAAGAGGATGGGGTACTCACCCTTTCCCTGCTTGGCTTAACCCTGAGCCTGGACAGCGGGGCCAACCGCCTTCGTTGCCTCAAAAGTGACGCGCCCCTAATGTCGGAGAACGGCCTTATAAATTTACGGCTCCTGGTGGACAGCACGAGTGTGGAAATCTATGTGAATGAGGGACAGGTGTTCCTTTCCAACGGATTTGCGGCGGATTACAATATCAACCGTCTTGAGGTGGAGGCGCTTTCCGGGAGTGCTGTCCTTGAAAGCCTTGTTATAACTCAGCTTAAAAGCATATGGACGGAAGAAAAGAAGGCTTGACAAGGGCCTTTGCCTGTCTTCCGGCTGCATTGCTTAAGCGGCATGACCTGAAATGAAAGAACGGAGAATGACTTTATGAAAATACTGGCTTTTGGAGAAATATTATGGGATGTGTTTGAGAACACAAAGGAAATCGGCGGTGCGCCGTTTAATTTTTGCGCCCATTTGTCAAAGCTTGGAGGGGAGTCCTACCTTTTATCCTCGGTAGGCGACGATGACCTTGCCGGTGAGACCCTGGCGCAAATGGACCGGTTTGAAGTAAAAAGGCCCTTTGTCTATAAAAGCTCCCTTTATCCCACAGGTGTATGCCGGGTGTCATGCGATATTAACGGCCAGCCGACCTATGATCTGGGAGGGGATATGGCCTATGACCACATCCCTTTAGATGATGAAACGCTAAAAAGTATTAAAGCCCATGCCTTCGATGCCTTCTATTTCGGAACTCTCGCACAGAGAAGCCCCGAATCCCGCCAAACTCTTAACCGGGTGCTTCAGGCCTGTTCCTTCAGGGATGTTTACTGCGATTTGAATATACGCCAGCATTATCATAACAGGGAAACCATCGAAGCCTGCCTGAGCCATGCCACCATGCTGAAGCTCAACCGCGACGAATGCAGCCTTCTTATGAGCTATACTGACATCTCCATAGACAGATCCCTGTATGCCTCTGACGAAGACTATTACCGGGAATTTGGCGCCAGGCTTTGCAAAGCCTTGGGCTTTAAGCTCGTCATTATTACCCTTGACGCGGACGGCGCCCTGGTGTATGAAAGTGCAAAAAAGACCCTCTGCGCCTCCGGCAAACCCTTAAATAAGGCGGTATCCACCGTAGGCGCAGGGGACAGCTTCTCTGCCTGCTTTCTGTACAATTACCTTAATGGGGAAGCAACAGAGCAGTGCCTTAAAAGGGCCAACCTTCTGGGGGACTATGTGGTCACCCGCTACGGGGCTGTACCCGATTATCCTGAGGCGCTGCTGGCTTGTATTAAGTAGAGCAGGTAATTAAGACGCTTCAATTCACAATTCGACTTGATTAAGCGCCGCTGGCCCTATTTCACCTGGAAAAACTCGATGACTTCTCCGTCGGGGCCGGTTACAAAGGTGTTGCATACAGCCATGGTGCCAAGCATTTTATCCTCAGGCGGTGTGGTGCATACTGCACCGGCCTTTAGAGCAAGCGCGAAGGCCTCCCGGGCATCGTCGGTTTCAAGAGCGATATGCGCCCAGTGGGCATTGGCCTCAGCTTCGCCTGTGCCCCTGGGGATAATCTCCACAACAGCATGCCCGCCTAAATCAACCAGATAAATGGTTTTCCCGGTATCGCCCATGGGAAAACTAAAGGTTACCTTTCCTCCCAGGCCCTCCGTATAGAAGGCCAGACTTTTTTCCGCATCCTTAACACGAAGTCCGATGTGATGAAAGCCGTTAAATTTCATTATGTATCCTCTCTTCCTGACTTTTTTGCAGCCTAGAGCCCTATAAATGCATTTAACCTCTCTGGACGGCATAAAGTCAAGAAAAAAGACTGGACAAACACCACAAATATACCCACAGTTCACAATTCACAATTTCCTGGGAATAATCCAGGCTATTCTACTTTTAATGCCCACGCCTTGCTACGCCTTCTCAAGTATCGTTCGGGCCTTAAGTGCCACTGCCGTTTGTCCGCCGTATTTGGCAACCTTTTCGTATTTCTCGGCGGCAGCGGCGCTGTTCCCCAATTCCTCATCAATTTGTGCCAGCAAAAAGTAGATTTCCACCCGCAGCCTTCGGCTGGTTTTTCGCTGCAGAAGCTTTAATAACCTCTCCTGGCTTTCATTATATTTTTTGGTGTAG
>JAFADM010000516.1 GCA_023424865.1 Bacillota bacterium
ATGGATTAAGTGGAAAGAATGGCTATAGAACTGGATTATCCTGAACCTGAGATGATAGAATTTTACTTGGCATAAGCTGAAAATATAAAAGCTGTCCATTAAATTGAGAAGAGGTAGTAAAATGCAAAAAATTCGGGAACCTTGGATTAAGCTTAAAGAAACTATTAATGATGATGACTATAACCGTATTTCCTGCCTGCAAGACCTATGTGCCGGTCAGGACGGGATAGCATTAAAACTTGAGTTGGATTACAAACGGAATGTTTCCCAATGCAGCACCAATCCCGGCATTCGGGATAGCAATGAGTTTATGTTCTTTGATGGAGAAACCCTCATCGGGTACCTTGGAATATGCCAGTTTGCCGGAGGCGAAACCTTTGAGGTTAACGGGATGGTTCATCCGGACTATCGAAGGCAAGGCGTTTTTACCAAGCTTTTTTATTTGGTTAAAGAGGAATGGAAAAGACGCAATGGCGGAACAATGTATCTTCTGTGTGATAGAAAGGCCGAACCGGGGCTATCGTTTATTAAAAAGACGGGTGCGTCCTTCAGGCATGCGGAATATGAAATGTTCTTAAGACAGGAGGCGGAGTATTCAAACAATGAGGATTTAAAAAGAATTGTTTTTCGTAAAGCTCTGAATTTGGATGCCATGGAAATTGCCCGTCAAAATCATATTTATTTTAATGATGAGCTGCCTGAAGAAAATATGGCGGATAACAGCGGCACATCAGAGAACCTGATCCTGCCGGAGGAAGAGGAGAAAAAGGGAATAAGCATTTATCTTGTTGAAATAGAAGAAAAGGTTATTGGGAAGGTTCATCTCCAGCTTATTTCCGGAACCGGAGGGATATATGGGCTTGGGATACTGCCCGAGTATCGGGGGAAGGGCTATGGCAGAGCGCTGCTTTTAAAAGCTGTGGAGATTTTAAAAGAGCAAAAGGCCGCTCAAATTATGCTTCAGGTGGCCGCCGAAAATGAAACGGCACTGAGGCTTTATAAGTCCGGCGGTTTTAAGGAAACCTCCACCATGCATTATTACGGTCTTGATGCGGATGCACAGTGAAAGCATTCGATGTGACATAAAAAGCGGAAGACCCTCGGTAGTCGATTCCACCAGTGCAGCATGATTAAGAATAGGGTATTGACACTTGGTTTTCGAAACCATATGATACAAATGATATAAGCCCTGATGGGGCTGAAAAGAAAATTCTGATGCAGCTTAAACCCTGTAAAGAGAACCCTTGAAGCAGCCCTGCGGCATTTCGGAGGCGTGAGTAATGGACAAGCATGCGGACGACGGCGTCATCCACGGCATAAAAAAGTACCTCATTCTTTTCAATGTGACCCTAAGCACCTTTATGGCAACCTTGGACGGAAGTATCGTTAACATTGCCCTCCCGGTTATTTCAGGGGAGTTTGGGGTATCCATAAGCTCCATCCAATGGGTTGTTACCGCTTACCTTCTTGTTATCTCGGTGCTTTTGCTCGTTTGGGGAAGGCTTTCCGATTTGTACGGCAAAAAGATGATTTTTGCGTCGGGCTTTTTTGTGTTTGCCCTGGGATCGGCGCTGTGTGCTCTTTCACGTTCTCTTGAAATGCTCGTCCTTTTCCGGATTTTACAGGCTGTGGGAGCATCGGCCATGATGGCCCTGAGTCAAGGCATTGTAACGCGTATTTTCCCTCCTAACGAAAGAGGAAAGGCCCTGGGTATTACGGGAGTCGCCGTTTCCCTGGGAAGCCTTACCGGGCCAAGCCTGGGAGGTGTACTGGTTCGTGCGGCAGGCTGGCAGTCTATTTTTTGGATTAACCTTCCCATTGGTCTTCTGGGTTTGCTTCTGACCCTTTTCCTTATTCCTGATCAAAAGCCGGTGCGGGAAAATGAGGATGCCTCGGATAAAAAGCCCTTTGACCTGAAGGGAGCACTTCTGTTTATCCTTGCTGTTCTGCTGTTTTTTACCGGGCTTTTATCCTACCAGGACGGACAGATATCTCTGTTAGTTGCGATTCTTATGCTGGTGGGATCAGGCCTTATACTTGCCCTTTTCATAAGGACGGAAAAACGTACTGCCTCGCCCTTAATTGATTTAAGCCTCTTTCGGCTGTATGAATTTTCCACTGGTCTGGGAGCAGCTTATCTCGTATTTGTAGCGCTTAACACCACTCTTCTTTTTATGCCCTTTTACCTTCAGTATATTTTAAAGCTCAATACCCTCGAGGCAGGTATTCTTATTTCCTTTTATCCACTGGCTACGGCTATTGTCGCTCCTATAAGCGGGGCGTTGTCCGATAGAATCACCTATAAGCCCCTTACCGTTGCCGGACTTTTAATCAGCACTGCGATGCTGGTGCTGCTCTCCTTTTTGGGAGTCCAAAGCTCACGGCTTCATATTGCACTTATTATGACCCTTCTGGGGGTAGGCGGCGCACTGTTCCAGTCTCCCAACAACAGCAGTGTTATGGGGGCGGTGCCTGTAACCCGGCTGGGCATTGCTGGAGGAATCAATGCGCTGTTCCGGAATCTTGGATTGGTGTCCGGAACCACCTTTTCCGTTATTCTTTTTACCTTCTCCTCCAGGCTCAGCATCAATTCCATGTCGGGAGAGAATGGGACGGTGGATGCTGTCCAATTTATGAAGGGTTTTCGTATAGTACTGCTTTTTGCCGCTGCGGTGAGCCTTGCAGCCATGCTGTTAAGCTTTATACGGGCCACGGGAAAAGGCAGAGGAATAAAAGCCTCGCTTAAGCAATAGCTTGAAGGCTTTCTTTTACTTTAAGTTTTAACTTATAATTAACTTAAAATATAAGATTCGCGATAAGGCATGGGGCGTCCTAGATAAAGCCAGCCTTAGTTTGTATACGTTTTTCCAGTTTTTGAAAGAAGCTTGCATACAGTGTATAAATTTGCTACGCTCATAGTGCCTTCAGCCGGATTTGCGCATGGGGGGCCATTCCAAATGAGGAGTTATTATGTTGAATTCACTGCTTGTCAATGCTTCCATTCTCATATCCTTTTTGTATTTCGGCAGTCAGCTTTTTATCAATAAAAGAATGGATGCTCAATCGGACATGAAAACCAAACTAGTTGTTGGAGCTTTATTTGGCTTGACCGGTTGTCTTCTGATGTTTAACGGAATTGATCTTTCCAATAACATGATCATGGATTTCAGGCTGATAGCCTTAATCGTATCCACCATATACTGCGGTCGTGTATCGGGTTTTGTGACAGGTGTGATAATCATTGCCTTCAGGTTCGGTTATTTTGGCATCAACAGCGCTTCGTTCGCGGCGCTGGTAAACCTGACTATCATTTATGCCTTCTTGGCCTTCATATCCACAGCAAAATGGAATTTTAACAAGAAGTACATTGCCATGTGTGCTGTAAACCTTATCTCCTCAGCTGTCTGGACAGCACTTTTTGTAATGGACATGACCATAGTTTGTAACATCCTGTACAGATATACTCTCTCTACCATAGTGGTTTCCATTATTGTGTACTTTGCTCTTGTGTATCTTTTTAAAACGAACGAGCTCTACATTAAGCTAATGCAGGAATCCACAAAGGACTTTCTAACCGGGCTTAACAGCGTTAGGGAATTCGACAGGCTGCTAAACAAGTATTCGGCAGCAGCGGCTGACAAACAGGCAGATTTGTCCATGCTTATGATGGATATTGATTTCTTTAAAAAAGTCAATGACACCTATGGGCATTCGTCCGGAGACAGGGTCTTAAAGCAGCTTGCAGATATTCTTTTGACGAGCAGCGGTGAAGGAGCCATTCTCTCCAGAAAAGGAGGGGAGGAGTTTGCTGTCCTGCTGCCGGACTTTAAATTTCATGAAGCCTTCCACATAGCTGAAAGAATCAGGAAGGATGTGGAACGAAAGGAGTTTCTTCTGGATAAAGGCATAAAAATTAAAATTACTGTTTCCATCGGTATCAGCTCCTATCCGGAGAGAACTCAAAACCTCAATGATCTTTTGCATGAAGCGGATAATGCTCTTTACCACGCAAAGCGAACCGGGAGAAATAAGGTCGTCTAGAGGGCTGCCAACCGCTTTAAATGCACAGCCCAAAAGATAACCGTTGCCTTTCCGCTGTTGCGGCAACCACTTATAGCAGTTTACATTTCTTTTTGATATTTGTTCAAAAAATAGATGTTTGTAAAAACAATAAAAAGATAGGCAGCCACAAGGCTCAGGATAATGGCTAAATCGACTGCCTGCATAAAGGCAAATAGCCACAGCACGGCAGCAAACACTACGAGCATAACATCGTAAGCCTTTGCCTTTGCCCTGTTGCTAATTGCGTTGTTCCGCTCATCCCGTGCCTCGATTTCAATTTGCCTGGCAGTCTGGGGGTCCTTTTTTATGACTGCCTGCTTTAAAATCTCACCCAGGTTATGTCCGAAAAGACCGGATCCTATGCCGATGCAAAAATAAGGGATGGAAAGCCACAGCCCCTGTAAATCGGAAAAACTTTTCAAAAGTACAAGTCCCGCCGCGAAAAGGATTAGACCAACGGCGGATAACACTACTCGTTTTACACTCTTTGTTTTACTCATCGCTTGAACCCTCCTCATAAATAAAAATTTCCTCAATACTCAGGTCAAAAAAGCGGGCAATTTTAAAAGCCAGGAGTATGGAAGGATTGTATCTGCCGTTTTCAAGCGAACCGATGGTTTGCCTGGATACCTCCAGAATTGCAGCCAGCTCTTCCTGTTTGATACCCCTCTGTTTGCGCAGTTCTTCAAGCCTGTTTTTCAAAGAATCACCTCTCTTTTATAAATGGAAAGTAAACTTTCCGTAATTTGAATATAGCATCTTAAACAATGAATGTCAAGCAAGCTTTCCATGTTTTGTGTTTAATCCGGAATTTCAATAGATACATGGTACCGGTTGAGGGCGATTTTTAAATATGATATAGTTTAATGGAAAGATTAGGAAGGAGCCGATAGATAGTGGAAAAGGATTTTCTGGAGTTGATTAACCTGTCTGAAAAAATGCGCCCTTCATACAAGGAAAGTCTAGGCCCAAAGACAGAGGAATGGGAAGAAATCGTGAAAAAAGTGGGGCCTTCGGTCCCTCCAGTCTATTCATTGATATACAGTCAGGTGTCCGGTACAAAGCGAAGCATAGAAGATCAGATGCTTATGGATTTTATTCCGGGTTATCGGCTGATACATATAGCCGAGCTCATTGAAGAAAAAGCAAACCTTCAACATGTGCTTGTGCCTGAGGAATTACCGGAAGGGGCAGAGCTTTATCCGCTGCTGGCCAACTATTCAAGCGATTTTATCTGCATTGTCCGATACGCTGACGGTGATGAAAAAATCGGGCTCGTTACGAATCTTGAAGGAATTCCGGAAATTCTGCACAACTCGCCGGAAAGCTTTTTTAAAACCCATTGCGAAATGTACAGGCAGGAAGTTTATTTTGCTGACACGGACGGTTTCCTGGATTTAGACTGGGACAAAAAGAACCTGGTGGGTGCAAAATGTAATCCGGGAATATCTTATTGGGAGGAGTAATAGGATCCCCTTTGTTCAAAGAAAACCCCTCAATATACCTGCCATCAGCTTATTTCCTCTTTTCGGCGCAATTGTTGCCTTCATTTGCTATTTAAAAATTAGGCAAAGACGGACAGATAGCCTCAATCGAGATGAGGGCTAGACTAATGGGCTTCCTTTAATAATAAAAAAGCTTAAACAAAGAATCTTATTTTGTCGGCTATGAACATGATAATGATTCTTTTTTTCATATTTCCTTTTTTCTGTTGTAAATACAACATACATGCCGGTTCTCCTTAAGTAGAATGAAACTATAAAAGCGCTTTTATATAAAAGCGCATCCGGTATAGGAAATGCTTCAGAAGGAGATGGTATGAATGAGTACAAAACGAATTGATTTTACAAAAACAGTCTATGAGCTTTGGTGCGAGGATCCAGCCGTAGCAGATGTTCTGGCGGAGCTGGGCTTCACCGATATTACAAAACCAGGAATGCTGAAAACAGCGGGCCGCTTCATGACCATTCCAAAGGGAGCAGCTTTGCGTCATGTGGATATGGAGCGGATACGAGAGGCCTTTGTACGAAAGGGCTATGAAATAGAGGAGGGCGGGCGTTAATATGAGCGAATTCATAAATAACCGGGAATTTCGGAAAAATACTATAAAAGCAATTCTTAAGGAGCTTCATGAAGGTAAACCCCTTGAAGAAGTTAAGGATCAATTTTCTAAGGCTTTCGACGGCGTTTCGGCAGAAGAAATTTCACAGGCTGAGCAGGCCTTAATTCAGGAAGGACTGTCTGTTTCCGAAATACAAAAGCTTTGTGATGTTCATGCAGAGGTTTTCAAGGGTTCCATTGAGGAAATTCATCAAAGCAAGGATCCGTCGGATCTTCCGGGTCACCCTGCCAATACTCTGAAAAGAGAAAACCGTAAGGTCGAACAGCTTATAGAGCGTATACGAAGCCTGCTTGACGGCGGTGTGGATGAAAAGGAAGGCCAGAGTGCAGCCGAGGAATTAAAAAAGCTATACACAGGGCTTGATATACACTATAAAAAGAAAGAAAATCTCCTTTTCCCTTATCTCGAACGGTATGGCGTAACGGCACCACCCAAGGTTATGTGGGGGGTGGATGATGAAATCCGGACTCTTATAAAAGAGTTGATAAAGGATGTTGAAAAAGATCAGGAGGTTGCCCAAAAGCAGGCCGATGAAGCCTTGACCAAAGTGACGGATATGGTTTTTAAGGAGGAAAATATCCTGCTTCCCATTCTTCTTGAGAAGCTGACGGTGGATGAGTGGAAGCAGGTTGCGGACGACAGCCCGGAATTTGGCTATTGCCTTCTTACCTATGTGG
>JAFADM010000065.1 GCA_023424865.1 Bacillota bacterium
CCTTCAGCTTGAGAATAGATGGGAAAACCCGCCGGAATGGCAGCCAGCAGAAACGCCAGCAACATAAATCCACATAACACCTTTTTAAGCATCTTTTTTTTCATTTTTCAAAACCTCTCCGTTTCTATTCTCAATTTTCTCTATCTTTCCATCGCGTATTCTAATAATCCGCGAGGTATAGTCGGCAATTTCCATGTCATGGGTAACAATGACCAGGGTTTGCTTCCATGTACGCGCCAAACCGGTCATTAAGTCCATCATTTCAAAAGTGGTGGCAGTGTCCAGGTTACCTGTGGGTTCATCGGCAAAAACGATTTTCGGGTTATTTGAAAAGGCTCTTGCAATACTCACACGCTGCTGCTGACCACCGCTCATCTGAGACGGTTTGTGCTTCATTCTGTCTTTTAGTCCCACAGCCTCTAAAAGCTCCTTGGCTTTTTTAATCCTCTTGGAACGGGGCATGCCGCAAAAGGTAAGAGGCATCGCCACATTTTCAAGTGCTGTCAAAGTGGGAATAAGGTAATAGCTTTGAAAAATAAAACCGATGTGCCTTTGGCGAAAAAGAGCAAGCTGGTTTTCACCCAGCTTTTCAATATGGGTTTTTCCAATTATGATGGACCCCTTCGAGGGTTTGTCAAGCCCTGCCATCATATGTAAAAGGGTGGATTTTCCCGATCCCGAGGGCCCTTGCAAACAGCAAAATTCGCCCTCTTCTATGTCAAGGTTTACGCCATTGACAGCGGTAATCGTCTCCTGCCCCATCTTATAGACACGGTATACATTTTCCAGGGATACGATTGTGGACATGACCTACACTCCTTGCTCCACCAAAGCGGACATGATTCCTTTTTATTATATCAAGCCGATCCTCCGGCAATCCTTAATTGTTTATTAAAATTAGCCAAAATAATTAAGAAAATTACCCATGGAAAAAGCTGCATCTTAACATTAGACGCAGCTTACTTCAAGGGGTTCACAGTTTTTCAAATTTTCTTATGGTTTTTTTTCAGTACATATTTCCCATTTCAAAATCGGAGTACGGGCTGCCTTTACCTCGTCAAGCCTGCCGACATAGGTATTGACCGGTGCCTTTTTCATTTCATCGCCATGGGTTTGGGCTTTTACCGCCAGCTCGCGCATGGTGTCGATGAAGGCATCCAAAGTTTCCATACTCTCGGTTTCCGTAGGCTCGATCATCATGGCTTCCTTAACGATAAGAGGAAAGTAAATCGTTGGCGGATGGTAGCCATAATCCAAGAGATTTTTTGCAAGATCAAGAGCTGTTACTCCCAGTTCAGCCTGCTTAACTGCGGAAAGCACAAATTCGTGCATGCAAAGACCGTTATGAGGAATAGAATAAAGATCCTCCAGCTTTTTTCTTACATAATTGGCATTGAGCACCGCCGTTTCTGAGGCTTTTTTAAGGCCTTGGGCGCCCATGGTTCGTATATAGGCATAGGCCCTGACGACAATGCCAAAATTACCGTAAAAGGATTTGATCTTGCCTATGGAAAGAGGCCTGTTCTCATCCAGATAGAATTCATCCTCATCGGGAACCCTTTCAATCACCGGTACGGGCAGGAAGGGGACCAATGCCTCAGAAACTCCTACCGGACCTGCTCCCGGCCCGCCTCCGCCGTGGGGCGTGGAGAAGGTTTTATGAAGGTTCACATGAGCAATGTCAAAGCCCATGTCCCCGGGCCGCGCAATGCCCATAATGGCATTCATATTGGCTCCGTCGTAATACAGAAGGCCACCGGCATCATGAACCATTTTGGAGATTGTAAGAATGTTCTCCTCAAACAGTCCCAGAGTGTTGGGGTTAGTAAGCATAAGCCCGGCCACCGTATTATCAAGAAGAGCCTCCAGTGCGGTTAAGCTGACACAGCCTTTTTCATCGGAGGGCACTTCCACGGTTTCAAAGCCGGCCAATGCGGCAGAGGCGGGATTGGTTCCGTGAGCCGAGTCAGGAATCAGTATACGGGTCCTTTTTACATCTCCCCGGTTTATATGATAAGCCTTCATGATCATAAGGCCGGTGAGCTCTCCCTGGGCACCTGCGGCAGGCTGAAGGGTTACCCGGGACATTCCCAGAATCTCCGCCAGATAGGATTCGGTACGGTGCATAAGCTCAAGGCAGCCCTGAGCGCTTAAGCCCGGCTGAAGCGGATGCACTCCTGCAAAGCCTTCTATGGAGGCCACATCCTCGTTGATCTTTGGATTGTATTTCATGGTACAGGATCCCAGGGGGTAAAAGCCCGAGTCCACACCATAGTTGCGTTTGGATAAAAGAGTATAGTGCCGTATGACATCCGTCTCGGACAATTCGGGAAGCACAGCGGCCTGCTTCCTTAACAAAGAAGGATCAAAAAGAGTTTCCAGATTTGGCTGAGGCACACCGCTTTCGGAAAGGGAATAACCTGTCCTTCCTTCCATGGAACGCTCAATAATAAGCTTTTCATCACGTTTCATCGGATAGGCCTCCTCTCATGATGCTAACCGTCTTGTCCACAAAAAAGTCTATTTCCTCTTTTGTTCTTTTCTCGGTAACAGCCACAAGCCAGCAGCCCTCAAGCTCCGGATAGTCCGCTGTCAAATCGAAGCCGCCGATAATACTGTTGTTCAACAGCTCTTCATTCAGTCTGTCAGGAGAAAGCGACGGCTTTATAACAAATTCTCTGAAGCTGTGGGAAGAAAAAACTTTTTTAGCCTGTCCCGACATAACCAGGCACTCACAGGCATAATTCACCTTGTGGACACACTGCTGTCCCACCTCCACAAGCCCCTGTTTGCCCATAAGAGACAAATAAACGGCCGCTGCCAGGGCACAAAGGGCCTCGTTTGAGCAGACATTGGAGGTGGCCTTATCCCTGCGGATATGCTGTTCCCTGGCCTGAAGCGTTAAAACAAAGCCTCTTCTGCCCTGGTTATCCACTGTTTCACCCACCACACGGCCGGGCATTTTACGGATATAAGGCTTTTTTACAGCAAAATAGCCCAGCAGAGGCCCGCCAAAATTCATGGGATTTCCAAGGGGCTGAGCCTCTCCAACCACAATGTCCGCACCCTGATGGCCCGGAGCCTCGAAAAGCCCCAGAGAGATGGGATCCGCCGACACGATCAGGAGCGCTCCTACCGCCTTACATAGTTCGGACACCCGTGCAATATCCTCAATTAACCCGAAGAAATTAGGGGATTGAAGGATGACGGCTGCCGTATTGGAGGAAAGAACACTCTTCAAGACATCCAGATCGAGCTTTCCGCCGGGATGTGAGGAATCTTGCCTTCCAGTGCTATCAGCTTCATCAGGAATATGGAACCCCACTTCTTTTAAATTCACATCCGAGTAATTGAAGCAGGAGGTCAGAACCCTTTTATATTGCGGGTTTACACTTCTGGCAACCAGAATTTCCTTTTTGCCCGTATGCCTTGCCGCAAGAAGAGCAGCTTCATAAAGAGCGGTAGCACCGTCATAAAGGGAGGCGTTGGCAGCGTCCATTCCGGTAAGCTCACATATCATGGATTGATACTCAAAAATGGACTGAAGCATTCCCTGGCTTATTTCAGGCTGATAAGGTGTATAAGCGGTATAAAATTCTTCCCTTTGAAGTACATGCTTTACCGCAGAGGGAATAAAGTGATCGTATATTCCCGCACCTAAAAAGCAGAGGCTCCAGGAGGTATCAAAATTTCGGGAGGCAAGGGATGCCGCGTCCTTTTTAAGCTCCGTCTCTGAAAGTGCCTTTGGAAGATCAAGGACCTTTTTCAGACGCAGTTCCTCAGGAACCGGTGAAAACAGCTCTTCTTTGGAGACCACGCCCACGGTTTTAAGCATGCTTTCCTCCTGGGAAGGCGTAAGTGGGATGTAATGAGGCATAATAATCACTCTCCCTTTGTAAAGGCTTCGTACTCTTCGGGGCTTAAAAGAGCCTTAAGCTCTTCGGGATTGGTTATTTCAAGTACAGCGATTGAATTATCGTAGGGGCCTTCATTAATAAGCTCAGGCTGATCCTGGAGCGCCTCATTGGCTTCCACCACTGTACCGGATAAAGGTGTAAAAATATCCGACGCTGCTTTTACCGACTCAACCACACCCAAAACCTGATCCTTTGTTAACTTTTTCCCAATCTCAGGTGATTCGACATAGACGATACTGCCAAGGGAATGCTGTGCGTAATCGGTAATGCCGATATAAGCCAGCGAGCCTTCCACCTTCACCCATTCGTGGTCCTTTGAATAAAATAATCCCTGTCTTGTTTCCATAAACCCTTCATCCTTTCAATGTGGCAATTCTTTTATGTTATTACCTTTTTTCGCGCTCATTTATGCGCTTTTAAAAGCATTCTTCGCTAAGCTTCCCATTCTTACTTTTTATATTTTTTACTATAGAAAGGTACGGCGGTGATTTTTGCAGGTACATCCTTTTCCCGGATGCGAACATTTATTTCCTCTCCTTCATTCAAAAGTCCCCCAGAGGGATTATTAAGAAGCGCCAGGCCAACATTTTTATTAAGCTTGGGACAGAAGCTTCCGCTTGTGATATATCCCAGCTTCGTGCCGTTTTTAAACACTTCGTAGCCATTTCTGGGTATACCTCTTCCCACAAGCTCAATGCCATATATCTGCTTTTTGATTCCGCCCTGCTTTTGTGCATCAAGAGCCTCTTTACCGATAAAAGCATTTTTACCCAGCTTGACAAAGCGATCTAAACCCGCCTCCAGAGGCGTTATGGTATCGGAGAGCTCATGCCCGTAAAGTGGCAGGCAGGCCTCCAGGCGAAGGGTATCTCTTGCACCCAGTCCTACAGGGACAATTCCCAAATCGCTTCCTTTTTCCAGGATTCCGTTCCAGAGTCTTTCAGGTGCCTCCGAATTTTGTTCTGCAAATAAATAAATCTCAAACCCGTCTTCGCCGGTATAGCCTGTTCGAGACAGAAGAACAGGAAGATCAAGAACATGGGTTTCAATGAAACGAAAGAAAGCCGGTAGTTCTATTCCCTCGGGTACAAGCCTTTTTAGCAGTGTTTCAGCGTTTGGCCCCTGTACGGCAAGCTGAACATAAAAAGGAGAAAGATTCTTAATCTTCACATCCTCCAGAGCCATTTCAGCGGCCTTTTGCAAAAACCACTCATAATCCTTTTCAATGTTTCCCGCATTTACCACAAGAAAAAGATCCGTATCCGATTTTTTATAAACCAGAATGTCGTCAACTACGGTTCCGTCTTCTTTGCAGACAGGGGTATAGACAGCTTTGCCGGGGGCAGTCGAAACCACCTCATTTGTAACCAGGCGGGATACGAACTCCAGTGCAGCCTTTCCGGTAACTTGGATTTCGCCCATGTGGGACACATCAAATAAACCTGCCGTTTCCCGCACAGCCAAATGTTCCTTAATAATATCGGTGTAGCTTACCGGCAGCTCCCAACCGCCAAAGGATGTGAAACGGGCACCAAGGGCCTTTTGTCTTTCATAAAGAGGGGTATGCTTATCCATTTCTATGACTCCTTTTCTAAGATAGAATCGTGATGTCTTTCTTGGAAAATGTGTCCCCTCCGCTTTTTATTCAAAGGCTTTAAGCGGAATTACGAGGGACTTTCGCCTTTAGACAAAAACAAAAACAGGGTGGTCAACCACAAGTGGCTGATCACCCTGTCTAAAACCTGAGAGATTCTATCCCCAACTACGGGGAAATTGCTCCTTCGGTGCCATAGGCTCTTCAGAGATATGTCCGGATACGGTCTTTTTGCCTGAAAGGTTCATTCAAGTGCGTGCCACCCCTTGAATTTGCTTCTTCGGCTCCTGCAAA
>JAFADM010000076.1 GCA_023424865.1 Bacillota bacterium
TGAACTGCTCGGAGGTGTGGACCACCGATTCAGGATCGATAACACTGTCACGAATCATCTTGTTCTGAATTTGTGCGGCTTCCTTAACGGCGGAGGTAAGAAGGCCAAACTCCAGCTTTTGAGTTGAAGCATTGTACATGCTCATGTAATTATAGGATTTGTAGCCTATCATTTCGCCGCCCAGAGCGGTTAGCGCCGTCCAGTTGTCTCCTTTGGGATAGCCGAAGGGATACACCGGCTTGCCGTTTTCAGTAAGTCCCAGAGCTTTTATGTCATACATGAGCTTGGTGTATTCCTCGGTGGTTTTAATGGGCAGAATAAATTGATCCACCACATATTCATTGTTTCCTTCAATTTTGGCAAGAGCCTCCTCATAGCCAAGGGCAGAAGGGTAAAGCTGCTTTAGAATATCATCTCGGATGAGGAAGCAGGAGGAGCTGCCGATGGCATTCCATGTGGCACTCTGGGCCGACAGGCCGTAATAGCTGTGCCACTCGGCATCCTTGCTCTCAATATCCTCATAAACGGTAGACAGAAGCTCAAAGGGTATGCCATAGATGACTCCATCCACGGTTACCGCATCCCAGGCGTAGTCCGGAAGACTTTTTAAAACATCCGGTGCGTATTTTTCAAGAAGCTCAGGGGTAAGGCCCCAGAGCTGATTGCCCTCTACTGCCTTGTCAAAGCCTATCTGGTTGGATGAGATACCGATATTGGGAAGCATATCCCCGGCTGCCATCATACCCAGCTTTACCACAGGGTCCTGACCGCCGTTTCCAAAGGCCTCGGTGATTTTAACCCGGGATTTGGCCTCAATCCAATCCCCGGGAATATTCTCGGTGGGATTGGCTATGGCTGCCAGATCCGCGCCGTGGGACTGCCAGTAGGAAATTTCAAGGTCCTTTTCCGGTGCATAGGGTGCTTCCTCCGTGGGTTCTGAAGATGCCGAAGGCGTGGGCTGAGGCGTATTGGTTTGATTTGCCTGTTCGGAAGAGCCGCAGCCCGACAGCAGGGACACGCTCATGGTGAGTGCTGCGGCAAGACTTACCCACCGCTTGTTTTTTAGTTTCATAAATAGATCCTCCCTCTTTATTTTCAAATAAATTCTTTGGATTATCAAATGTTTTCAAATGGAAGCTTAAACAGCAGCGCTTTTATTCCCTACTGCGATTAGAAGACGAAAGCTTCATGCTTCCCCGTGTAACGGTGAGGCCGAAGTAGCCGGGCCGGGTTATGGCTTCAGATGACAAATCCGTGTAATCAAAAACAGGTGTATCGTTGACAGTCATAAAAAGCCTTACCCCCTCCGCCCTGTTTTGAGCTCCCATACTTATCCTGGCGCTTTTTCCCTTTGTAAGGACATTGGGCAGGGGGCCGCCTCCCAGGGCTACAAAAGGAAAGACATCCCCATAGAACATGGTGCGATTCATATTATTAAACCGGTGAAGCTCAATGAACCTGTCTCCCAGAACCACCGCATAGCCCTCATTCCGGGGATCCATGACCCTTCCCCTGTTATGCCTGCTTCGAAGATACAGGCAAACCAGCTCGTTCTCCTGGGCGTCCAGCACAAGATCAAAGGTTAGGGTTTCGTTTTCAAAAGGCCTTCCGCCGTAGACGGCTGTCCCCTGGCCTCCTTCTGTTGAAAGCTCAAGCCAGCCGGGTCCGTTTTTTATCAAAACATCACTTCCGGCATTCCAGAAAGGTGCGTCCTCAATAAAATGGCCGGTGGGGCTGGTTAGTACGGTCAGCTCAAAGCAGGCTTCCAGTTGGATTCCTTCTTTAGCAGCAAAAGCGGTTATTCGAGCATCCCCTTGTGAAAGGGCGCGGACAATCCCCTTATCATCCACCTTTGCGACGGCTTCATTGTTACTTTCATAACAAACTCCTTCCGGAAGGCTAGCCCGGCCAAGAGCGCTAAAACACACGGGGCTAAGCTCCAGGGACGTTCCTGGCAGCATTCGGTTTCTATGGGCCGTAAGCGCCATGCCCTCCGTTCTGTCATCCACAAAAACATCCAGTTTGCTGCTTTCATTGCTGCCATCAAGGCTTACCTCCAGGGTGCACCTGCCAAAGGAAATCCCCTTCAGCATCCCATTGGAATTTACCTCAGCCACCCGGTTGTCGGACGAGTGAAAACGCAGCTTGCCTGTTGGGAAACTTTCTATTTTCACGCCTCTCACCGTTCGGACGGTATAGGCAAGGGGCTTTTCCTCACCTGCCTTTACAGACAGCGCTTCTTCCAGGAACCATACCTTCTCAGGCACAGAATAATCCTCTCTCAGCCGTGCATAGTCCCCGGTAAGACCGGCTGCGGAAAGCACTTCCTCGGCTTTCTCCGGCCAGGTTCTTATAGGGTAGGCTTCCGCCTTTTCAATAGAGACGTTTTTTTGTCCAAGGGCCGGATTATAGTACAAATACCCCTCGGACAGCCAGGTGTCTTTTATTGAAATGTCGTGAACCTTGACGCTGACGCCGCTGATATTGCACCACATTTCTGTATTTTCAAAGACATTTCCCTCGGCAATCCAGTTGGAGCTTCCCTCGTCAAAATAAAAGCCGCCGTACTTGGGCTCCACCTGATTGCGGATCACATTGCCGCGGATGATATTGGGGTTTTCCTCATTACCCCCCGTAGGTCCGATAAAGTACATGCCCCCGCCGTCGAAGAGCCTTGTCATAAAGGTATCCACCACATTGGACACAATTTTCATGCCCCGGGTGCAGGAGGTGTCGATAACATTCCAGCCGTACCCGATATGAAGGCCCGAGTAGGGACATTTTAAAATTTCATTGTTGCTAATTTCCGTGTTAACCGTAAACGCCGCGGAAAGGGCTGCCGCCGACATGTACTCCACCGCCGTGTCATGAATGTAATTTTGGCAGATGCGGGTATTCATTATGGCATCTTCCGTTTTTTCAGGCAGGTAATTGCCTTTGCTTTCCGGGCTTCGGAACTCCGGATCCCCAATGCTGATGCCGCCTCCGGAAATATCGCCTATCTCGCAGCCCTTCACAAGGGTATTGTGGCAGGATTTGGTGATGCGAAGGGCCGTAATCCCCATTTTGGTAAAGCGGCAGTCCTCAAAGGAAATTCCTTCTCCATACTCCAGCTCAATGGCGGCGTCACTCTGATGATCGCTGTCCAGGGCGATATCAAAAACCTCCCGGATGTAGTTATTCTGGCTGTCGCAGTGGCCGTTGGCATAGCTTGGGCGAAGCCAGCCCGCATATTCAAAGTCAATGCCCTGAAAGCCGATGTTTTTAACCTTGTTGTCTGGCGAGTGCCCTTTTACGGACAGCAATACATCAATTTCAGGAATAACAGCCTGTACATGGGCCATATCCTCTTCCGGCAAGGGAAGGTAATAGAGGTAACCGTCCTTACGGTTTAAATACCATTGGCCGGGAACCGTCAGAAATTCCAGGGCATTTTCCGCCCATTGGGGGTAACGGGCGGAAGTGCCGAATTTGTGGGTGACATAATACCAGCCGGGTTGGGTCATATACACCAAAACCTTGTTCCCATCCCGCTCCACACGGTCAATGGTACATCGGGACATGGTGAAGCTGTTAGGGTACACCAGCTCCACATCCCCCATATTTTGTATATCCATAAGGGACAGATCCTCTGTTATGTAGGCGGGGCCTCCCGTCTTATGGCAATCGGGATTGTAGCCCGTAAGTCCCAGGGTATTTCCTTCCCTTCGGGCTCGCACTGCCCTT
>JAFADM010000236.1 GCA_023424865.1 Bacillota bacterium
TCGGCTATGTACCGAATGAAATTCGGCAAGGAACCAAGGCTTGTGGAAACCCTGGCAAGCCTTCTGGCCCAAAGCATCGGAAGCCAGGAGCAATTACCTGATTTTGACTGTATTGTACCTGTACCCATGTACAAAAGCAAGCGAAGGAAAAGAGGCTATAACCAGTCCGAGCTTCTGGCGTCTCTTCTCTCACAGGGACTTGAGGTGCCCCATGCTCCCGGCCTTCTTGTTAAAACTCGCGCCACCAAGCCTCAGAGCCTTTTAAAACGGGAGGAGCGTCTTACAAATCAGGCGGATGTGTTTAAAGTACCCTATCCGCCCCTGGTTAAGGATAAAATCATCCTTCTGGCAGACGATGTAGCTACCACGGGAACCACCCTTAATGCCTGTGCCAGAGAACTTTATGAAAACGGCGCGGCATGGGTGTACGCCGCGGTTATAGCTATGGCACCAAAATGACGATATATATAATGGTATTCTAAACCGGTTAAATGGAGGGGTCGGCATGCCTGAAGTAAGAAATTGCAAAAAATGCAAAAGAATTTTTATGTATGTGACAGGGCCGCAAATTTGCGACAACTGTAAAAAACTTGAGGATGAGGAATTCGAAAAAGTACGTAAATTTGTCAAAGAGTTTCCCGGCGCCACTATTCCGGAAGTTTCCAGGGAAACCGGTGTAGAGGTTCAGCTAATCTACCGTTTTTTAAAAGAGGAGCGGCTTGAAGTGGCGGAAGGAAGCCCTATTGCCCTTCAATGTGAGAATTGCGGAACCCGCATTAAAAGCGGGCGCTTCTGTGTTGAATGCTCCAGAAAGCTGGC
This sequence comes from Bacillota bacterium, assembly GCA_023424865.1. The sequence continues at coordinate 820 of JAFADM010000236.1, forward strand.
CGGAGAAATGATAAGCGCAGGAAAAGCGCTGAAGGCATCTCTCAATGATCAGTTTAAGCCTCAACTTCCGGAGGAACGGGGATTCCGTTATATGAATAAGCCTGAGCGGGAAAAGTGAGAAGTATATTTCCCGAATATTCTAAAGTCCTGTTAAAAGTGTGACGATATAAATTATGTCGGAGGAAGAACTGGGACGTTCGGACTATAAAAATGGACGAAGAGAACTAGTTTATTTTTCCAGACAGGGACTTAGAAGAGAACTTATTAACAGGTGCTCATTCATCCAGGGATAATGGAATAGAATCAAGGATAAGATAAATTCACATTTTCAGCGGTGAATGATATTTAAAGCAAAGGAATGGCGGTTGCGATGAAAATTTGGGGAGATATTCCCAAGGTGTCCGGAGTATATGGCAATACCAATAAGGTGGAAAAGACATCCCGAACCGGAGAGACGGTCTCAAAGAAGGATGAGCTTACTCTGTCTGTTGCCGCAAAGGACTTCGGCGCAGTACTAAAGGCTGTCCGGCAGGTACCCGATATCAGGGAAGATAAGGTACAGGCCGTAGCACAAAAGATAGAAGAGGGTCAGTATTCCGTACCCTCCAGGGAGATATCCTCAAAAATCGTGGATTCGATTTTGAATAAAAAGGTTTAACACAATGCTAAAGGCTTGATGAAAATCTATTATTTCCAAACGAAGGACGGAATGACTTAAAGGAGTTATTCCGTCCTTTGTTTTTGCCGATAAAGTTAATAAGCATTCCTGAAAGACCGGGATGAACGGCAAAAACAAAATAGACGGAGTAAAAGAGCATGCTCGATGCCAAATTAACTGATAGCTTAATCAAGACACTTCAATATGAAATGATGCTCTATGGCAAAATTCTCACTCTTGCGGAAAGAAAGACGGACTACCTTGTTATGGAGGATACCACCAGTCTTTCCGACCTGACGAGGGAAGAGAATCTGCTTGCAGAACAGGCTCAGCAATTGAATAAGCTAAGAGAACAGCTTATTGGGAAAATAGCTGTTCAACTGGATAAAGAGAGCACAGCCCTTAAACTGGATGATGTAAAAGGTTTGCTTCCCGAGGATCGAAAACAGGAAATCAGCGGAATACAGGCAAAGCTTAAAAATACAGTGATCGCCCTGCATGTGCGAAACGGCATTAATCAAAAGCTTATTGAAAATGCTTTAAAATACGTGGAATTCAATTTGCAGCTTCTGGCTTCACCCATGCCGGTTATGCCTTTGTATGGCAAAAGCGGACATGAAGTGGAACCCGATGCGAAAATAAGCCGGCTGGACATTAAGTATTAAGGTGACAGCCAGAGGAAAGAACCACTAAAAGTACTCGAGAATTTGTGATGAGATAGCGCAACAGCGTTTGGTATATTCCCAAAAGATCCCTATTAGGAGGAATCTTATATGTTTGGATTAGACACGGCAGTCTCAGGGCTTCTGGCAAATCAGAGGGCTTTGGAAGTAACAGGACATAATGTATCTAACCTTGGTTCCGCAGGCTATGCACGCCAGAGGGCCGATATAACCACTGCCACAACACGTATCTACGGTAACTGGCATGTTGAAATGGGTGCCAGTGTAGAGCAAATCAGTCAGATTCGGGATATGTTTCTCGATAATGTTTACCGTACCCAGAATAACGCTTTGGGATACTGGGATACACGCAATAAGGCGATTACCGAGCTTCAGGATATATTAGGGGAACCCATGCAGGACGGACTTCAGTCTTCCTTGAATAATTTCTGGGATTCCTGGCAGGAGCTTACTAAATCACCTGAAAGTCTTACCGTTCGCGCCATGGTAAAGCAGCGCGCCGATACCCTGATTAATCTTATCGGGCAGATGGACAGCCAAATCAATAAGCTTCAAAAGGATCTCAATAATGAAATTAAGGTTCAAATAGAAAATGTAAATTCAATCACCGGCCAAATTGCCGAGCTGAATACTAAAATTATGTCTGCGGAGGCAATAGGCAACAATCCCAACGATTATATCGATCAGAGAAATGTTCTGGCCGATAAGCTGTCCTCCCTTGTTAAAACAGAGTTCTGGGAAGGGCCGGACGGCAATATGGATGTCCTGGTCAACGGGTATTATCTGGTAAACCGCGGAAAACAGACAAAGCTGGTAGCCGACTCCAATGATACTCTTTCCTCCTTTTACACGCCTAAGCTTGAGGAAAGCGGTACGGTTATCGATGTTGGACAGGGTGTAATTAAGGGTTTATTGGAAAGCCGGGGAGAGGTGAGCGGAGATGTCAGCAGCTACAGCAACGGCTCACCCAACACAACAGCTCAGGTTATTGTGGCGGTGGACACCAGCAATTACGATATGACCCATGACTTTAAGGGCTGGATAGAGGCGGAGCTTGAGAAGTGGGGGCTGGACTATGACGACGTTGAGGTAGTAACCTATAACAGCACAAATTTTGCTAATTTTATCAATAACGATGTTATTGGCGCGGCGCCTTTTAAGGAAGGGGCAAATAAGTACCTTATGGTGCTTTCTTCAGGCTCGTCCCCTGCAACTGTGGCACAGGCGGAAGCGCTGGCAGAAAACGGCATTACGGCCTTTGTTGTCAACGGCACGAACGCTTGGGATTCTTTTGCTGAAATCACAGGGGGAAGCGTTTTAGAGCCGGTTGCCAATAATGCGGATGAAGTAAGCGCGCTATGCACAACCTTAAGCAAGGCTGTTAATCAGGATATCAATAAAAAGATTTCAAACATTCCGGAGGATCTCAATATTATATCATCCCTAAAAAAGCAGCTCAACGCTCTTGTTAATGTTATGGCCAGAGAGCTTAACTACCTCCATCAATCGGGATATACTCTTGACGGAGAGGAAGGGGAAAGCTTCTTTTCACCTGTTAATTCCACTTTGCCTCTGCAAATGGGGAATATAACGATTAATCCTAATATGACGAACTTTAATAAAATAGTGGCTTCTGCTATCGATGCAAATGGAGATAATACCATTGCATTGGCCATTGCCACCTTACGCAGCGAGGGCCTCATTACCGGAAATGATAAGGTTGTAACTTTGGATACTTATTACCAGAATATTATTATGGATATCGGCAATAAGGGCTACGAGGCGGAAACCATGAAGACCAGCCATGAAAAGCTTGTGAATCAGGCGGAAAGCATGCGCCAGACCATAATGGGTGTTTCGTTGGATGAGGAAATGACCCAGATGATCAAATTCAAGTACGCTTACAATGCCAATTCCAAGGTAATTAATACCGTAAACGAAATGCTGGAAACCATTATCAACCGCATGGGCGCAGCATAATTCTGAAACCCAGGGTTTAAGCAAAAAAAGCCCCCATGGGCTAATCAATACAAATGCAGTAAACGGAAAGGGAACGCAATTATGAGTTTTTTTGGTTTAGGAGTGTCTGCAACAGGCTTGTTTACTTCTCAGCGGGCTCTGGCTAATGTAAGCCATAATGTGGATAACGCCAATACCCCGGGATACTCCCGCCAGGTGATTAATCAAAGAGCATCTCAGGCCCTTATGATGACCAGTGCGGGAATGCTGGGAACCGGCGCGGAAGTTATAAGTATTGACAGGGTGAGAGATAGCTTTCTGGATGATAAATTCAGAACCCAAAACAAATTTTTGGGGGAGTACACTGTTAAATCCACTGTTATTGAAGCCATGGAAGCTGTTTATAATGAACCTTCCGACGGAGGCTATACAAAAATCCTCAATGATTTCTACAGTGCCATGCAGCAGCTCTCCACCAATCCCGAGGAGCTTTCTGCCAGGGCTCTTGTCAAGGAGAGGGGAATAGCCCTGGCCAAATACTTCAACAATGTAGCTATTCGCTTTGAGCAGGAGCAGGATGATCTTAATCAGATGGTTTATGCCAAGGTGGGCCAGGTAAACAATCTCAGTGATCAAATTGCCAAGCTTAACGGGCAGATTTACAATATTGAGGTTTTGGGAAATAAGGCCAATGACCTTCGGGATCAAAGAGATTACCTTGTGGATCAGCTCTCGAAAATTGTAAATGTCGAAGCGTATGAAGTGGAAACAGGCTATACCTTACCTAACGGTGATTTGGAAAAGCGCTATTACGTTACCTTAAGCGGCAAGGATCTGGTAAGCCATGTGAATTCCTCTCATTTGGCCTGCGTTACCCGTAAGGACAAGCTTAATGAAGAGGATGTGGAATACCTCTATGAGGTGCAATGGGAAGACGGCAATACGGCGAGCATAAAGTCGGGAGAGCTGAAAGGCTATCTGGATATGAGGGACGGTAATGACGGCGAGGGTGCAAGTCCTGACGTAAAGGGCATTCCTTACTATCAGAAAAAGATGAATGAGTTTGTCCGTACCTTTGCCATGGCCTTTAACGAAGGCATTATTGACTCGGACGGAAACGGCGTATTGGATCAGCTTATCTCCGGGCACGCTGATGGCTATGGCTTGGATGGCAGTACGGGTATTCGGTTTTTCACCATGCAGGGAGAAGAAGGCAAATCTCTTTATAGCGGCGAGTTTCACAATGGCACGACAGATATTAATGATAATATCACCCTATACAGTCAGCTGACGGCAAAGAATTTTCGGGTAAGTCAGGATGTTATTGATGATCCCAGCAATAATATTGCGGCTAGCGCCGATGGAGAGGTCGGCAATAACGAAACCGTTCTGTCCCTCATCGATATGCGCCATAACACCTACATGTTTATGGAAGGCTCCGGCGAGGACTTTATAAAGACCCTCATTTCCTCACTGGGTGTGGACGGACAGCAAATGAAGCTTTATACTCAAATTCAAACGTCGGTAGTGAAGCAGATTGACAATCGGAGAATGTCCGAATCCGGCGTTTCCTTAAATGAAGAAATGGCAAACATGATCCGCTATCAGCAGGTTTACGGCGCTTCCGCCAAAATGATTCAGACTTATAATGAGGTTCTGGATGTACTTATTAACGGTATGGGAATATAGGAGGTTTAAAGTATGCGTATTACCAATAACATGCTGGTCAACAATATGATGTATAACCTGGCTAATAATCTGACACGTACTGAAAAGTATCAGATGCAGCTGGCTACGGGAAAAAAGATAAGCAAGCCCTCCGACGACCCCATCATAGCTGC
>JAFADM010000400.1 GCA_023424865.1 Bacillota bacterium
ACTTTCGTCAATTCCCAATATGGCGGCCATGTAAACAATAGCACCATAGCCAAGGCTTTTCCATACCTGAACCATCACTATGATAACAGGCCAAACCTGGGGGTTTTGGTAGAAATCAAATTTTTCATAGCCCATGGAGGTGAGAAAATTATTTACTGCGCCGAATCTATAGTTGAACAGATTATAGACAATAACTCCGATAATGACCATTGAAACAAAATGGGGTGCCAGCATCAGCGTTTGAGATACCTTTACAAATACTCTTTTTGTAATTTCCTTTAAAACCACAGCCACCGTCATCTGGGTAACAACCCCCATTAAAATAAAAACCAGATTATAGGCTATGGTATTAAAGGATAATTTCCAAATAATTGAATCCAGTCCTCCATGAAACAAAAATTCGAAGTTTTTAAATCCCACGAAAGGGCTCGCCAAGCCCTTCATAAAGTCATAATTGACAAAGGCCAGGTATAGCCCCGGCATGGGCAGATAGGCAAAAAGAATAAAGAACACAAACATTGGTGCCATCATAAAGTAATACGTTTTATGCTGCCTGAAATCACTGAAATACTTTTTCTTCTTTTTCTGTGACAGCGGTGCTGTTTTTTGCGAAGCTAATTCAATCATATTGAAGCCACCTGTTAACCTTTTTTGTTATGAAATGCGTTTAAGCCTTATCGCAAATTAATCATAGCAATTTTCATTTTTTAAAAACACAATACTTTTCTTAGAAAAAGAGTAATTTTATTAGATGCTGCTTTTTTCAGCTTATATTGGCCTATGCCGCTTATATAAAAGAAAGCAACAGACTTAAGGTGCCTATAAAGAGAAATCACTCCCTCAAAAACAAGAAATTAGTGATATGATTAAGATATACTTCAAGATAAGTATTAGAAATTCACATTACTAAAAAGGAGCGATTTTAATGAAATCACGAATGATACGGGTACTTCTTGTATTTATGTTAAGTACCTCACTGACTGCATGCACAGGCAGTACGTCTAGTTCAAACCCCAATAATACCGGCAATGACGGCGGCGGCCAAACCGAGACCGCCAGTCCAACAAGCTCTCCCTCTCAATCTCCGTCTCCCTCCCCTTCTCCGGACTCCACAGTTGAGCCGACAGAAACGAGTACGCCGGCTGCTATCCCTCCGGAGCTGGCGGCCTATAAAGCAGTATTGCTAAACGATGCTGAATTTTTCAGTGTCGATAACAATAAAAGCTTAGCCCTGAATGATTTTTTGATTAACAAAGAGCTGTATGCCACTGTATTCAAGGCAACACGCTTTACGGTGCTGGACATGGATGGTGACCAGGTGCCTGAAATTGTTCTTGAATTAAGCGTTAATGATTATCCGGAGTTTTATGAAATCCTGCATTATGCAGATAATACTGTTTATGGCTACAACATTGTGTACAGAGGCCTGGAGGCGCTTAAAGCAGACGGGACGTATCTTTATTCAAACGGCGCGGCAGATACTGGCTATGGAAGACTGAAATTCCAGTCAACTGCCTTGGAAACCGAGATATTGGGATATACCCAATCCAATCAGAGCAACGATACCATAACCCTTTCCTACTTTATTGACAATAAACCTGTTACAAAAGAACAATATGACTCGTTCATTAAAGAACAGGATGAAAAAGCAGAGCCTGTCTGGCACGAGTTCACTCAAACTAATGTTGAAGCAGAGCTTTCTGCAAATCCTTAACGAATTTTAAAACACTAAAAAAGAATGGATGTCATTTGCGGCTTCCATTCTTTTTTGTTTTATAGCCATTTGCGTAAGCAAACCTGGCTAATAGTCAGGAGGTTCGATACCCCCGGGCTACTGTTTATAAGGATATTTTTTAAATACTCTTTATAACAAGACCGCTCTGTGACTTCAACTCAATTAGTACCGCTTCTTTTCCTGATACCCGTATTTTTTGACCTGTACCTGTAAAATAAAGCTCGTACTCCTCTCCCATATCCGGAAGCAGGAGCGACAGCCGTGTTTCCCGGGCTGCCCGCATTTCCCCCTCAAAAGCCTTTCTCGCTTTATCCCATGAAAAGCTTATTTCACCGGTACAGTAACGAAGGCCTGAAACAGATCCTCTATTAAACTGTTCCGGGCATGCGGGAAGAAGCTTAATCAAATCCTTTGAAACAAAAAGCAGCATCTCCTGGAGCGCATTTACAATTCCCATATTGGCATCCAGCTGCATTGGGGCGGTGTTTCCGTCGCCTAAATTCATGGTCAACCCCATTCGCCGCCAATCGTTGTGCAGTGTCATGAAGTTTTTTAAAAGACATCCCTTTATAAGGTTTTTAAGGCAGTCCAGCGCTTTGTCGCCCTTTTCAAACCTTGCATAAATACTCGCCATATGAGAAAAGGACCAGCCCGTCTGACTGCCTAAAATCCTTTTATTTACCGCCTCCTCGAACGCTTTCAGCATCGCCTCGTCATCCCTGCCCACTATGTATTCCGTACCTGGAAACACCGGGTAAATGTGTGAGATATGCCTGTGATTGTATCGGTCCAGAAATTCTTTTGACTGCCACTCTCTAATGGCTCCCTCCTCATTGGTTTTATAAGGGGGGAAACAGCGGAGAATTTCCTCCCATTTTTGGGTTTTGTCCTTATAAATCCCTAACCGCTCCGACACATCCAGCATATTGGTGATTAATTCCTTTATAATGGCTAAATCCATAGTGGCATTAACCGCAGTAGGACACACATGGGGCACCCTTTCATGAGCCGGTTGGGTAAAGAAGTTCCCCGGACTGTTTTCAGGTGAAACAGACGGGTAAATTTTATAATAGCCATTGGAATCCAGAACCAGATAGGCTTCATAGAAGGCCAGCGCATTTTCCATAAAAGGCAGAATCTTTTCCTCCAGCAGTTTTTGGTCCCCAGTGTACAAATAATACTGGTAAAAATGCTGGCACAGCCAGCCTGCCGCGCCTATCCAGTTCATTATAACCGGCACAATTTGATTGGGCATTCCCATTCCCGGGGAACTGCCCGCAGGAACATAGATGCCGGGAAGTCCGAACAGCTTTCGGGCATTCTCCTTAAAGTCCTCCAAAAGCTCGAAATAGTATTCAATAACAGGCTTTACCGTATACGACAGTCCCCCAACTAAGGTGTGCCAGTACATCATCTGCAAGTTTTCGTTGGCCATGTTATGGCTCCACATCAGGTTGTACCGGCCGCCCCACAAGCCGTATAAGGGAAAGGGCAAGTTTCTTGTACCGCTTATCATTAAGTAGCGCCCAAACCGCCAAAGTCTTTCAAAAAGCTCGTTTGGGAATTCTTCCTTATAAACGTTTAAAAGGATTTCCTCGTTATAATACTCTTTCGTTCCATTATGCCCGGTATCTGTCTCATTAACGCTGCCGCCATCTTCGCCCCTGCCATCCAGTTGGATATCGCAGGAACGATAGAGCCTCCCATGCTCCGCTGCATGAGCTTCCATTAAGGCTTCGTAGGTTTTATTCAGGCTCTTAAGCTTATGGGTCAGCCGTTCAAAGGCCTCTTTCCTTTGCTCCTTAATAAAAAAATCCGCCAAAAGGGTCAGGTCGGAAGCATTATGTATACAAAGTACACGTTCCTCTTCAATGCTCATTCCTCCGTCGGTAATAACACGGACAACCCCACCGAAATCCGTTCCGTCATCGTTTGTGGCGGCATAATAAAGGCAATCTCCCTTTATAAAAGTCTCCAGAGTGCCCTGACACTCCCCCCTCATCCTTTGGGTATCGGGGGCAAAGGTTTCGTGGAGCTGTAAAAACAGCTTCAAGGAAAAAGGGCATGTTCCATCCATCCTTGCAACAAGCACATCCTCTGTTCTGGAAACAAAGGTACGCCGTTTAAAGCTTTCTTTCTCCTCATTCCAGCTAACAGTTATCTCCCCTGATTCCATAGCCAGAGTCCTTTTGTAATGACTAAAGGAGACGGCGGGATCTCTTTGAATTTTGATATCGCACAAGGGACAGGGGGTGTAAAGTTTCCCCTCATAGCCTTTATCCTTCAGCCTGTTGGACGATAACCCATTGGCCTCCGTGTACCGGCCTTCATCCATGAGCCTTCGGGTTTCCTGCAAAGAAGCGCTGATATCGGGCAGGGGTGTTTTTTTGCCCCAGTGACGCAGGCCGCAGTGGTTAATCATCAGGGTTTCATCGGCGATATTGCCATAGACCATAGCGCCGATTATACCATTGCCGCAGGGGAGCCCTTCCCGCCACATATCTCCATGCCAGGACGCAGGTGTCATAAGGGATAGCGTATGCCTGGAATTCATAGTCTTTCCTCCTTGTAACGATGTTTCGGAATTACTGTCTGCTGCTAGCTTCCGATGTTAATTTTCCTTGTTACCGTTCACTGTTAGTTTCCATTGGTACTGTCCACTGTTAGTTTCCATTGTTACTGTCCACTGAAGCCGTCCACTATTACTGTCCACTGTTACTGTTCACTGTTACTGTCCACTGTTGCTGTCCACTATTAATATCCACTGTTACATTAAGCTGTTCATGTCTTCAAACTCCACAGCCCAGCCGTCGTCCTCCGGAAAGGCGTTAAACTGGAGCATCATGGCAACCGCAAGGAGAAGGCCTCCGTTTCCCGGCAGGTACAAGGGCAAATCGCTTCTTAAAACCTGCCGGTTATGCCCGTTTACCAGATAAACATTCTTAGGCGTTTCTTTAAGAAGAATGGCCATCGCATCCCTCTTTCGCCCCAGCCTTGCTGCCGTCATTGCCATTATTGAAAAATCCCAGCCCCACAAGGTATCAAACTGCCACTGCTTAAACACACGGTCAAGGGTATGGCTCATAAACTTTCTGTCAATCCTTTCACTTGCCAGCATGCCGTAGGCTCCCAGCATGGAGGGATGATCCTTGTTTACCTTTTCAAAGGTTTCCGGACAATTTTCCTGGGCCATATAGGTATTTTCACAAATGGTGGGAAAGGCCAGCTTATGGATGATATCCGTCCATTTTTTAGGAACCTCTCTCCCCAGCTCTTTTAACCAGCCGGAGGCTGTTTTTAATCCATAAAGCCAATATTCCAGCTCAAAGGCGGGATTTAAGGTGGACTGTGCGTTATGCCGCTCCTGGGCGGGTATGACCGGAGGCCCCAGCACATATCTGTCCTTTTGAGAATCATAAACGGCATAGGACGCCATAAAGGCCGCCGTTTCAAAAACCAGTTCAGAATAGGCATCCAGTATACGTCTGTCCTTCCGGGAACGATAGCACCAATCGCAGTACAAAATCACATGAGGCTGCTGCCAGATGAGAAGGGGCCCTATGGGAGAAGGACTGTCCACGCCGTCGGGAGCTACCATTTTAGGCCACCGGGCGCCCTCATAGCCCTGGCTTTTAGCCAGCGCCTTAGCCTCAGGAAGAATGTCCATGTACCATTTAAGGGAGGCTTCCAGCTTATCCGTGCGATTAAACAGCACAAAATGGGCGGCATGCCAGAAATGCATTTCCAGATGGAATTTTCCGTACCAGCTGTTGCAGGTAAGCCCGGTTTCCGCAGGCGGCAGCCTGCCTCCACATTGAATGGCCGTCAGGTATTGGGACAATATTACACGCCTTTCAAGCTCCTGGGCAGCAGGTTGAACGCTTTTTGAAAAGCTGACCATTCCTCCGTTTTCCCAATAGGCCTTCCAGGCTGCTTTACTGTTTTCCAAAATTCGGGAGCCCGATATCCCGTTTTTAAGCACCTCGTGATTCAATTTCTCCATAAAGGAAATAGTGAAGTTCAAACTGGCTGATGAAGCAGCAGTGGTAATTTTAAACCGGTGAGCTTCCGTCATCACAACATTTAAGGTATCCTCACCGGTTATGAACACGGTATAGCTCTGTTTATCAATGATTCTTAAAATGACCCAGCTTCTGTCGTCAAGAGAAACGAGCTCGCTTGTATGCCTGTATTTGCTGTTCCAGTCACTGCCGTTCATTTCCCAGCTGGGGTAGGGAAACTCAATTTCCGCATACATCCGTTCCAGCCCAATTAAGCCGCTTTCAGCCTGGACGGCAATACTGTCGCTTTCACTGTCGCAAACGGTTCTAACCCGGCAGGAGTGTTCAAACACATCATAGCAGCTGGTGAGTATGCCGTCGTAGAGATTCAGCTCCTGATGAATATTGGTGACTTGCGACAGAGCCGCAGGGTTATCCTTTTTATCCAGGAAAACAAAGCCCACCCTGCCCAAATTGTATTTATGGGGGTTTTGCCGGATTGCGTCGTACTTCTCCCTGTCTTCCCGGGCTGTATAATAGGGAACCTGCCTACCATAGGTATCGTAATATTTCGGCTCCAAATCCGACTTTGTATAGCTGTGGATCGATTCGCTTACCGGAGTGGTGTGCCAACCCCAATTGGACATAGTGC
>JAFADM010000467.1 GCA_023424865.1 Bacillota bacterium
ATTCACTGGAACGTTTTGCCTACTTTACCTTTGACTACAACGGCGTGGATGGCTATTTTAAAAACGGTCTTACCACAAAGGACCAGGTTATCTCCGTGTTTGCCAAGTGCAGCGAAGTACCCGGCACCGATTCTCTGGCCATTCCCGTTTCCCAATCCCTTTTTACCTACAAGGAAGACGGATCGGCCACCATTGAGCTAACGCTCCGTGCAGGCACCTATGGCTCCACCTGGGAGGCAAATACTCCTGCCAATAACGACGATTTTACGGCGGGAAATTTTAAGCTCAAGCTCACCGACGGCACCCTTTTGGCTCCTACGACAACCGTTAATATGAATAATGCTGCCATTGACCCTGCCGTCATGAACAAGATGGGCGACTCCGCCAATTGTACCGTAAGCATTGCCATGACCTTTGATATACCGGCGGAGAAAATTGACGCGCAAGCCTTTACATTGGACACCACCGAGCTTTCCGACGGCAGCCATACGCTTACGGCTACATCCGGAACCAATGAAAAGACCGTGGACTTCACCGTTGACAACAGCCTTCCCCAGAAGCCTGAAGAGCAAACGGTAGACGTGAATGTCTCCATGAGCGTTGACAACGCCGACACTTCTACAGCTTCTGTAGCAACCGGCGATAAGGTTGAAACCGTTACGGTTTACAAAGCGACGGATTTGGAAGTAGTGACAGTTAAGGAGGGCAAAGGCGACAGCACGGCCGCCGCGTCCGAAAAGACCGATACGGCTGCAACAGTGTCCAATAACGGGGATTACCCTTATCAGCTGCTTGAAATCCCTGTAACCGACGACAGTGTCGAAGCTCTCCGCATCACAGTGGATGCCGAAGTCAACTACAGCCAACCCATACAGCTTTATGTACTCAACACCGTTACCGATTCATGGGATCTTATAGACAACACAACTGAAAAGGACGGTGTTATCACCGGTGTTTGCGATCTTTCCGAGCATGTAACCGACGGCGTTGCAAAGGTGCTTATCCAGGCCCGCGGCACCGAATACGCGCCGTATACCAAAACGGATACCTTTGTTACTGAGAAAAACAACTATGATTGGGATGGAACAGCTGTTCCCGAACAGTACGATTTCTCCATCGCATGGATATCCGATACCCAGTATTATGCTGAACAGTACATGGAAAACTTTGAATCCGTAACCGACTGGATTGTGGACAGTGCCGAGGATCTGGACATTAAGTATGTCGTTCATACCGGTGATATTGTTGACGAATTCAATGAAGAGTACCAGTTTGTAAATGCCGGCGGCCAGCTGAAAAAATTTGAGGACGCAGGCATTCCCTACGGCGTATTGGCCGGAAATCATGACGTGGCCCACGGCAATATGCGCTATGATCTCTACTGGAAGTACTTCGGGGAGGACAGATACAAGGATAATCCGGTTTACGGCAGCTCATACAATAACAATCTGGGCCATTATGATCTGGTCACGGTTGACGGCGAGGAGCTGCTCTTCATTTATATGAGCTGGGATGTTTACTATCCTGAGACCGATTGGATAAACAGTGTTCTTGCCCAGTATTCCGACCGCAAGGCCATTATTGCCATTCATGGCGGAATCAATGCGGTGGGTACTCAGAGTTATGTCAGTGACTTTCTTCTTGAAAATGTCTGCAAGGAGAACAAGAATGTCATGGCCATCATCAACGGGCATTACCACGGCTCCTCACTTAATTTCAAAGGCTTTGACGACGATGGAGACGGTATCAGCGATCGTGTTGTTTACCAGCTATGCACCGATTACCAGTCCGCTCCCGGCGGTGGCTCGGGATACCTGAAAATGCTCTATTTCGATCTGGCCAACGATAAAATCTACCTCAACTCCTATTCCCCTGTTCTGGATGATTTTAACTATTATGATACTCCTAAGCTTGATAGCTACGGCATTGGAACTCTTGCCTACGACATTGACATTACGGAGCTTTCCGCAGATTTCAGCAATAAAGCTGAAAAAGCCCTTACGGTTTCCTCCGTTTCAGTCAGCGGCCTGACAGATACCGTCCTTGGAACCTCGGATTATACAGGCTCAAGCACAGATGTGGCTCTATCTGGCAATAACGGTGAGACGGTAACTGCCTATGGGGTACTGAGAGATGCTGAAGAAAATATCCTTGGCTATACGAATACAGTAAGCTTTACAATGAACAATCCCGTCGGGCCTGCACTGACGGCTGGAGAAGTGAGCCGCCTAAGCCACAGCGAGGCCACTGTGAATTTCTCTTCCGACAAGGAAGGAGCCTACTTCTACGCCATAACGGAAGACGGTGCCGAAGCGCCAGAAATGGATACTACAGGCAGCGGCACTACCTTTGTAACAACCGAGCAAACTATTCAACTAGATAATCTCACATCGGGTGCAAAGAACATCTACATCGTGGCAAAAGACACCCATGGCAGAGAAAGCAATGTACTTATCATGGCTATTCCCGCCTATGCAGGCTCCGGCGAAACCGGACCCACGCTGACGGCAGGAGAAGTGAACCGCCTAAGCCACAGCGAAGCCACAGTAAAATTCACTTCCGATAAGGAAGGCTGGTACTACTATGCTCTGACGGAAAAAGGAGCCCCCGCACCGGAAATAGACACCTCCGGTGAAGGCGACACCTGCGGCACCACCGAGCAGGCCTTCACCCTTACAAACCTCACCACGGCCGACATGCTTGTTTACATTGTGGTTAAAGATACCGGCGGAAACGTGAGCAGTCCCCTGGCAATAGCTATTCCGGCCTACGGTGAATCCGACTCTACTCCACCGACCCTTACGGCAGGTGACGTAAACCGTCTCAGTCACAGCGAAGCTTCCGTGAAGTTTACCTCAGATGAGGCGGGTACTTACTATTACACCGTTGTAGAATATGGCGATCCCGCACCGGAAATTGACACCTCCGGAGACGGCGCCACCTGCGGCACTACCGAGCAGGCCTTCACTCTCACCAACCTCACCCCCGGGACAAAAACCCTCTACCTTGTGGCAAAGGATACTGCCGGTAATGTGAGCAGCCCGCTTACAGTGGCTATTCCGGCTTATTCAGCTCCTTCCGGCGGGGAAACGGACGACGATGATTCGGACACACCGACTTTACCCCCTGTTAAGGTTACCACACAGAATGAAATCACCATCGTTGGCATAACGTTATCTGGCTACACGGATACCACAGGCAAATACAGGGCCTTTATGGATTTAAAAACCGCCGCCGCACTGCTAGAGAGTGCTAAAGCAGCAGAAAAGGACGGCAAAAAAGCTGTTGTTGAGGTAAAGCTGGCCCCCGGCACCTCCAGTGACTCGGCGGAGATTACCATCGCCAAAAGCTCCTTCAACAGCCTTGCCGTAGATACGGATGCAGCGCTGACAGTAGATACGGTCATGGGTACCATTACCTTTGACGCTTCCGCCATTGAGGCCATTAATACATCGGCAGCATCAGGAGATATACGCATTAGCATAGCCAAAGCGGCTATTACAAACCTCTCCGGAGAGGCAAAAGAGAAAGTGGGAGACCGTCCTGTCTATGACTTCACCGTAAGCTCGGGCAGCAGCACCATTTCCGATTTTGGCGGCGGCAGCGCACGCATCAGCCTGCCTTATACTCTCGCCATTGGTGAAGACCCCAATGCCATAGTGGTTTTCCACATTGGCGAAAGCGGCATGCCGGAAATTGTTCGCGGTAAATTCAATGGGGCGACCGGTATGGTGGAAATGACAACAAACGGTTTCTCAACCTATGCGGTAGGCTATAATAAAGTGAACTTTAACGATGTGGCGGCAACAGACTGGTACCATGACGCTGTAACCTTCGTCGCAGCCCGTGAAATCACAGGTGGTACCGGCAACGGCAATTACAGCCCTAACGGCACATTAACCCGGGGCCAGTTCATCGTAATGCTGATGCGCGCTTACGGCATCCAGGCCGAAGAAAACCCGGCAGACAATTTCTCCGACGCAGGCAGCACCTATTACACCAAATACCTGGCAGCTGCAAAGCATCTGGGAATCACAAGCGGCACGGGAAATAACCGTTTCTCTCCCGACAGCGCCATAACACGGCAGGATATGTTCACTCTGCTCTACCGGGCACTGAATAGCCTTGAGGAGCTTCCCCAGGCATCCGTTGAAAAGACGGTCAGCGATTTCAGCGATGCCGGAAGTATCGCCGAGCATGCCCGCTCCGCCATGAATACCCTTGTACAGGGCGGAATCATTGCTGGAAGCGAAGGCAAGCTTAATCCTTTGGATAACATGACCCGCGGGGAGCTGGCTCAAATACTTTTCAGTCTGCTTTCGAAATAAGAACCCCACCCGCTTGCACAATCAAAGATTGTGAGCGGGTCCCCCGGATGCATGGGCGAGCAAGCAAGCGTAAGCTTGGGACCAGCCCGGGAACCTTGTTATTTCATAATAAGAACCCCACCCTACAGACTTAGAGGGCGTTCAGCTAAAGCTTGATCGCCCTCTTTTTTGTCCAAAGGTACAGACCTGTGCCTATTTTGCTGCCCTGCTGCTTCCGCAGCAGAGCCATTTGAGAGGGTTCATGCACTGCCTGATTTTTTTAATAATCTCCTTGCCCAGCAGCATTCCTCCAAGCCAGAAGACCACCTCACTCAAGGCCATCATGCCCCCTGCAATTCCTGCTTTGGTCTGAACAGCCATTGGAAGGAACGGCAATAAGGGCAGCAGGGCGTAAAGTAAAAAGGAGAAGGCTACCATAAAAATCCCAAGAGTTTTCCAGCAGCTCCTTTTTGGGGTTTCCGGAGGGGATCCGGAACTTATGCCGAAATGCTTTTTCAAAATCCCCCCGTATTTTTTCATGAGAAGAACATCCGCAAGCTTTGGAAAAAGCCCGTTGAGCTTTGCGAAAAAACGGGTAGCAACTCCCATTATACTAACCGTTTGGATGCGGCTGACAGTCTTTAAAAGCTTTGCGCTTACTTCTTCCACAGATGAGATACTAACACCCATCTCCCGCCATACGCCGTGGTAGGGTTCTTCAGCCGGTGTATGGGCTGCATTCGGACAAAAATAAATTAAGCGTACCGCCCTCCCTTCCTGATAAAGCTCCCGGTTCATTGCCTCCACAAAGGAAAAAATACCTGCTCTGGAGGCTACATCGGCGCTGTAGTAAGGAAAAGCGAGGCGCCCGTCGGCAAAGCCTCCCGTATGAACAATAACGCTGCCCTTACTATTGCGCATAAGCGGCACAAATACCTTTGTCACAAAAATCGCGCCCATTAAGTTTGTTTCGAGGCACTTGCGAATGTCTTCTTCCGAATGGTCTTCAAGAGCTTTCCTCACATCATGACCGGTAGCATTCACAATAACATCCAGCTTACCTGCCCACGCCTCGACAAACAGACTAAGCCCGCTTAAGGCTTCTTGGCTTGTTATGTCTGCTTCATAAATAGAAATATCTCCCTTCAACCGGCATGCCAGCGCCGTAAGCTTTGAGACATTCCTGCCCACAAGGAGCAATTGCGCGCCTTCTTGGGAAAAGGCACGGGCATAGGCTTCTCCCAGCCCGCCGGAAGCTCCGAACAGCAATATGCTTTTATTGGCAAAGTGTTTTTTTCTCTCCCTCATTCTCTGTTTTCCTCCGCTCCCAGTTTGTTTACAATTTTGTTTAGTAAGGCTTCAAGCTGATCATAAGCTTGGGGACTTGGAATATTGGCGCGGATCATAGAATCAATCGACTCATACAGTGCATCATCACCGCCTACAATCCTGTTTCCCTTTTCAGTCAGGACAATATAAAACACCCTTTTATCCTGGCAGGACTGCTCTTTTTCAATGAGTCCCATCCGAGCCAGCTTTTTTATGATCAGGGAAACTGCAGGCTTTGTTAAGCCCAAGCTTTCCGCTATTTGCGAGAAATTGGGCTTGTTCAGATAATAGATGGTTGTCAGATAATGGTAATCGTTGCTGCTGAACTGGCGCGCTTCTTCCTTTGAAAGCTGCCGGTTAATGTTTTTAAGGGATTGCCGCCACAAATAAACGGCCAAATACGCAAAATCTTCCTTTAGCACAAAAGCCACTCCCTTCCATCCTGTTGCTGTTGCATACCTATGAATAGTTCGCATATTGTTAAGATAACTTAATTAACTATTATTAACTATTTTATCGCAAAATCTATGGCTGTCAATAGGCAAGAGGGGCGGAAAACTTCTGGACAGATCCACAAAGAATCTCTCATAAGATTTTTATGGAGATTAGAAAAGAGAATTTAAAGGAGAAAGATGGCTCAAAGGGGAAAATGGCAGCGCCTTAAGGGAGCGGGATTTCATAAGCTTTATCATATTTGAAAAGCAACTTATTTGCTTCTCCAGACTGATAATAGTTTCCTGTCTCCCGTTCCTCCTCCTGGACGGTTTTTAGCGCTTTCTCAGAGGAAAGGATATAGTAATACACCGTGGTAACACAGTATTTTTTAAGCAATGGCTCCATTTCCAGGACAAGCGCATCCAATGCTTCTTCCTTCGTGTCCTCAGGCAAAAAAACATTAATATGGTTTTCATAAAAATTGTCCTTGTAAAAGCTTTTACCGTAAAAGAGATGCCAGTCGGATAAATTCTCATAATTATAGTTTACGCTTTCCGGGCTGGGGTGCATAGCATCCAGAGAAACATAAAAGCTATTAAGATGATAATCCGGATAAGCTTCTTTGAATTCCTCTTTTAACTGTTTATGCCAGGCCATGCTCATATGAAAGGGCTCAAAGGTGCTTGCCAGATAATAGCCGCTGCTTACAAGAATATTGTAAAAGTTGGCGGGTTCTTCATCATATTCTTCCCACTTATAATACTGGTCCAGATAATCCTTCAAAACAAACTTCAGCACATAGTCTTTTCTGTTATTAGCCAATTCCACATCATAGGCCCTTGTGATAAAGTAATTATCCTTTCCCGCCACATGATCCACATAGCTCATAATTTTGCTATAGTTCCGGAGGCCATCCTCCGTATTGATATCCTCGTCTATTATCCCCCCCTCAAGGGCTCTTCCGGTTATATCCGCATAAGTGTAGGGGACTACTTCATAGCTTTGGACAACGGGTTTTTCGGAATAGAGTGAGCATCCGCTCATAAGAAGTAGGGATAAAATAAACGTCATCCTGTAAAAAAACTTCATTCGGCTTTTCTCCCCGCCTTTTTTCCATAATGGCATTGTCTTTTTAAACTCTGTTCCATGCTTTGTCTATTATATTCCAAATTATACCATTTGTCAATGAAACGTAGTCCCGGTCATTTTGGATAACCTTTAAAAACCGGAGGATACTAACTTTAAGGATCGAAAAATCTAAAAAGGTAGTTAGCGTATGTCAGAAAAGTTGGAAGCCTATAATGAAAAAAGAAATTTTTACAAAACCGGCGAACCCCCTGGGAAAGCAGCACAGCCGCAAGGCCCCCTGAAATTTGTTATCCAGCATCATATGGCTCGAAGAGATCACTATGATCTACGACTTGAATGGGATGGAGCTCTTTTAAGCTGGGCCGTGCCAAAAGGCCCTTCCTATAACACCCGGGACAAACGGCTTGCCGTAGAGGTGGAGGATCACCCCCTGGAGTACCGGAATTTTGAAGGGACCATCCCCAAGGGGGAATATGGCGGCGGAGTCGTCATGCTCTGGGATGAGGGCACATGGGAGCCTCAGACCGATACATCCGAGGGGCTTCGGGAAGGTTCCTTAAAGTTTATACTGAAAGGGACACGGCTTAAGGGAAAATGGGCTTTGGTACGGATGAAGGAAAAGGCCGGGGAAACAAAAAACAACTGGCTCCTCCTTAAAGAAAAGGACGATTACGCCAAAGCTGAAGACGGCATTACCGGATTTACCACCAGTGTAAGAACAGGGCGTACCATGGAGGAAATCGAAAAGGGCGGGGAGGAAAAAATTAAAAGGAACCCCTTTCATAAAACCGGCGTTCAGCTTGCCAGGCTTGTCTCGGCTGTTCCTGAGGGGGAGGATTGGCTTTATGAGCTTAAATACGACGGCTACAGGATTCTTGCCTATGTTGAGGGCAGCGGCGCTTCTCTTATAACCCGAAATGGTAATGACTATACCCATCGTTTTCATGACATTGCCCTATCCCTTACGGATTGGGCTTCCGGAAGGCCTATGGTTTTGGACGGTGAAATGGTTATCACCGATTCGGAGGGCAAAACTGACTTTCAGGCTCTTCAAAACTACTTAAAGAATCCCCGAAATCAAAGCCTTACCTATATTATCTTTGATCTTCTGGCCCTGGATGGGGAGGATCTTCGGGATAAGCCCCTTTTGGTACGAAAACAAACCCTGGAAGCACTCATGAAAGACTGTCCTAAAAACCTTCACTACAGCCAGCATATCAAGGGAAAAGGAAAGGAAAGTCTCCTTGTGGCCTGTCAGTCCAATTTGGAGGGAATTGTGGGGAAAAAGGCGGACTCTATCTATAGCGGAACACGAAATGAGGATTGGATTAAGCTTAAATGCGATACCCGACAGGAGTTCGTCATTGGAGGCTATACCCTTACGGATAAAAAAACATGGGGGTTAAGCTCACTTCTTCTTGGGGTCTACGAAGAAGGCGGGCTTATTTATGCAGGACGGGCCGGAACGGGCTTTACCGAGGAAAGCATGGCGGAGCTTGTTAATAAATTTGAAAGCCTGACAAGAAAAGCCTCTCCCTTCAAGCTGGCCCCAAAACCAAGGAGCAATGAAAAAATCACCTGGCTCAAACCTGATCTTGTGGCAGAAATTAAGTTTGCCCAATGGACCGACGACAATCAGTTAAGGCAGGCCAGCTTTAAGGGTCTTCGTACGGATAAGGATCCCAGGGATGTAAGAAGGGAAACGCCCCGGGATGATCTTCCTGCTGAAGATAAACCGGGTGAATCCCCCTCCCCTTCTGTGCCTTCTGGGCAGGCTTCAAAGGCAAATGGCGGCAAGGTCACCCTTCATGGTATAAAAATCTCCAATCCCGGCAAGGTAATTTACGACGAACCTCCGGTCACAAAGCTGGATATTGTCCATTATTATGCGCGGGTGTGGGAAAGGATGATGCCCTATGCGGCAAACAGGGTACTTACCATGGTGCGCTGTCCCAAGGGCGTAAACCAGCCCAGCTTCTATAAAAAGCATCCGGGCCGGGAGAAAAGCGAAGGACTTGTCACGCTGCCCATTACAACAGGAAGCGGGAAAACAGAGGAATACTGCTACATCGAAAGTCTTCCCGGCCTTATTTATGAGGTGCAGATGGGCACGCTGGAATTTCACCTCTGGGGAAGCCGTGCCGACAATCTGGAAAGGCCCGACATGATGGTCTTCGACCTGGATCCGGATGAAGGTATGGACCTTCAAACCGTTCGCCGGGGGGTAAAGGATGTAAAGGATATCCTTGAACAGCTTTCACTGAAATCTTTTCTTAAAACCAGCGGAGGCAAGGGCTACCATGTGATGGTCCCCTTGAAGCCCTCTGTGGAATGGGATGTTTTCCATGGCTTTGCAAGGCGCGTTGCCGAAGTAATGGAACAAAAATGGCCTGACCGCTACACCAGCAATGTCAGAAAGGCCAACCGGAAAAACAAAATTTTCATTGACTGGATTCGAAACGGAAGAGGTGCCACAAGCGTTGCCCCCTATTCCCTGAGGGCGAGAAAGGGAGCCCGGGTATCCATGCCCATCAGCTGGAATGAGCTTGATTCGGTTGCCCCCGACGCCATCAGTATAAAGGAAGCCCTTTTAAGGATTGACGGGCCGGATCCCTGGAAGGATTTTCACCTTAATGACCAGCGGCTTAAATAAAGCCTGTAAATAA
>JAFADM010000473.1 GCA_023424865.1 Bacillota bacterium
GCGGATTATTTTTTTTATGTGAGGTGACATATCATGAAGGATATCGTGAATGAATGGTATGGGGATAAAAAAAACGTAAATGAAATGGTTCATTGGAATAAAGGAAAACTCAAAAAATGGGAACAAGCGGTTGTTGAATTTTTCCCGAAAAAAGCAAAAATTCTTGATGTTGGATGTGGAATGGGAAGAGAGGCATTTGCACTTTCTGAAATGGAATTTTCCGTTATGGGCATTGATATTTCAGAAGAAGTTATTAAACAAGTCATGCATTTATCTTTGCAAAACGGTTATGATATTCCGTTCTCTATCTATGATGGACATACGTTGCCATTTGACGACGATTCATTCGAAGTGATAATTATATGGGCGCAGACATTTGGCATAATGTATGGAGATACATATAAGAGCGACTTCCTGAATGAATGCAAACGCGTTCTTAAGAAAGATGGCTTGCTAAGTTTCTCCGGTCATGATTACAGATATGAGATTGAACATTACAAACAATATACAAACGGCAGAAAGTTTTATCCATACGCTAATGCCGAAATCTATAGGGAAACATTTTTACCCGAGGAACTTACAAGTTATGCTAAAAATGCAGGATTTTCTGTTATGCTTTGTGAACAAGGAGAAATATATAAGCCTGAAGATGGAATAGTATTACATTGCTTGTGTAGAAAATGAGCAAAATCGGTACAAAGGGAGAAAATCTTTTTTCCTGTTTGTAGCCATTTGTCTAAGCAAATCTGGCTACAAGGGAGGGGGGCAATCCCAATTTCCCAACCAAAGCAGTAATGTTTCCGAACGAGAAAATCGCTATCGGCCTTTTATCCAATGGCGCAAGTACGAATATTGGCGTGGAAGCGAATATTAAAAATATTCTGGACGACAACCTGTCGCAAACATATACAATGAGCGGTACACAGCTTTTGGATGCAGGACTTTCCTCCGCAACAAGGATTCTTTTGGCTGCATCTATACGTTAATATGCCCGCCAAATATTTTGCCGGAAAAGACTTTTTTGTTTTGGATGGCTTATTGTGTATTTTAATGGATACATATATCTCCCTTTTATTAGTTGCTTATGATAAAATCATGTTGGAGTATCCGCCAGTAAGCTTTATTTATTGACAAAGCCAAACAGAATCATTTAAAGAAATTCGGTTGTGTGAAACACGATCAATAAATTGAAGTACAGAGTGAGGAGTGACGTGAATAATATGTATCCTTTTGAAAACGGACAACTGTCTTTAGACGAGAGAGTAAAGGACTTAATTTTGCGCCTTACCGTAGAGGAAAAAATTGCTCTTCTTCCGGCGCGTCATCCCGCCGTCGAGCGCCTTGGATTGGCGGAATTCGCTCTCGGGGGTGAGGGGGCGCATGGGCTTGTCATGCGCGACGGAGGTGTTGCCACCGTGTTTCCCCAGCCTATTGGCCTCAGCATGACATGGGACAAAGGACTAATGCGCGAAATCGGCTCCTGCATAGGCGACGAAGCCCGCATTTATTACAGAACCAGCGGGCGTGTAAGCCATTTGGTGTTGTTTTTCCCGACAATAGATATGGAACGCGACCCCCGTTGGGGGCGCAATGAGGAGGCTTATGGCGAGGACCCGTTTTTGGCGGGAAAGCTGGCGGCGGAGCTTATAAAGGGGCTGCAGGGTGACGGATATTGGCTTAAGGCTGTCGCCATGCCGAAGCATTTTTACGCTAACAATTACGAGTTTGAGCGCACGACCACCGACTCTGTTATAAGCCAAGAGCTAAAATACGAGTATTACCTGCGCGTGTTTTCCTACGCCTTTGAGGAGGGCGGGGCGAAATCCCTTATGACCGCCTATAACAAAATAAACGGCGCGGTTGGTATGCTCAATCCGGAGCTTAACAGCATTGTAAGGGATAAGTGGGGCTGTGACGGATTTTTCGTGAGCGACGGGGGCGCTTTCGGGCTTGCGGTTACTGAACACAAATTCGGAACATACGCCGAAACTGCGGCGGCGGCGATAAAATCAGGGCTTGACGTTTTTCTTGACAAGTCGGACTTGGTTATAAACGCCGTAGCAGAAGCCCTTAAACAGGGGGTGCTGACTGAAAATGACATTGACCGCGCTTTGTTTAATCAATTGAGGATCTTGTTCCGGCTCGGCGTGTATGGCGGCGGCAACCCATACGACGGCATTTCCGATTCCACCCTCTGTTCGCCTGAAAGCTCGGAGCTGGCGGGCAAGGCGGCAAGAGAATCCGTTGTTTTACTTAAAAACGACGGCGTTCTGCCCCTGCCCAAAACAACCAAACGTATCGCCGTAATCGGCTTTTTGGGCGGCGAAAACCTTCCCGACTGGTATTCGGGAAACCCGCCTTACACCGTCACCATCGCCGACGGGGTTAAAGCCGCTTTCCCCGAAAGCGAGGTTGTCTTTGCCGACGGATGTGACATCGTCGGGTTTTACAGCGAGAGCCAGGGTGCGTGGGCGCGGGTCACATCGGACGGCGGGATAAAATTCGACGGGATTGAAGCCAACAGGACGCTGTTCCACACCACGGATTGGGGATACGACGGATTCGCATTCCGCAACACGGGTACGGGAAAGTTTTTGACGACGACCGCTGACGGAAAGCTCAGGTGTGACGGGGAAGCCTTCTGGGGTTGGTTCGTACGAGAGTTGTTCTTTGTGGAAAACGGAGAAATAAACGACGGGACTTTCGCGGAAGAAAAGCCTCATGGCTCAATATCCGGCATCGGTGTAGCCATGAAGAAGGGCGTAAGCGTGTACGACAAGCCTTATGAGGAGGGCGGGGCAGAGAAAGTAAACGCCGTTCTCGGAAAAATTCGTATAAAGGTTATAAAGGACGGTTTGGCGGAAGCCGTGGAGGCGGCGAAACGGGCGGATGTGGCCATAACCGTAATTGGGAACCACCCCCT
Source organism: Bacillota bacterium (assembly GCA_023424865.1). Next base: position 2,924 of record JAFADM010000473.1, read on the forward strand.
TGTGGGCGCGAGGGAATGTATAGACCGCACCGATTTGGAAGTGCCAAAACGGTGGAGCTCACTGATTGAAAACGCTCGGAACGTTAACCCGAACACCATTTTGACGGTAGTGGCAGGCTATCCCTACGCCCTTCGCAAGCAAGAGGCTATGTCGAGGGCGGTATTGTTCGCGTCTCACGGGGCACAGGAATTGGGCACGGCTATCGGGGAAACGCTGTCGGGCAAAAATAACCCAAGCGGCAGGCTGACGCAGACGTGGTATGAAACCAGCGCGGAGCTGCCCGATATAAACGACTATGATATTATCAAGAACAAAATGACTTATTTGTATTGCGACAGGCCCGTCCTTCACCCTTTCGGGTTTGGGCTCAGCTACACGTCGTTCTCTTATTCAGATTTAATAATGGATTGCACCGACGGCAGCGTAAAGCTCTCGTTTGCCGTCACGAACACGGGTCACTCGGACGGCGCGACCGTTGCGCAGGTTTATTATTCGAGGGTTTCCGCCGACAAATACTCGCCTGTTAAGCGGCTCGCCGGGTTTGAGCGCGTTTATTTGAAGCGTGGCGAAACATCGCAAATCGACATAATAATACCCTATAAGGAATTGTCGCGTTATGACGCGGAAACGGGCGATTTTGTGTTTGATAGCGGTACATTCAGCTTTTTCGCGGGGGAAAGCTCCACAGATTTACCCCTTTCAGGGACAGTTATGCTTACGAAGGTATGAGTCTGTTAAAAATCAAGGATTTAATCCGTATTTGCCGTGCTGGGGGTTCGAGGGTTTCGGGGTCTATGAAGCGAGCAGTATCCACAAGGTTCGCAGAAAGTATTACTTCGTTTATTCCTCCCCACAGCACGGCCATGAACTATGTTTTATGATTTATCGCTAAGCTTCCAACAATACAGGATAAACAAGTTGAGCTTATGATTCTAATCAAAAAGACGGCTGTGCACTGTTGCTTTATAGCATTTATAAGCCCTTTACATAGTCTATTACCGGATTTATTGCTTTCTTATCCTCAAAATTCACTTTTGAGTTATAAGTTTTGAGAAATTCTTTATCTTCAGCGTCTTTTTCAGACTCAGGCTTTTTTTGAGTCATGGTTTTCATCATAGCCATCATCACTTTATGTACAGGGCCAAGTTTTTTGTAATCTATTCCTCCGCGCAGATGGAAGAATTTTGTTTTTTCCAAAAGCTTTGGCGTAAAATTTTTGTTTATAATGGCACTGTAATCGGTTGAGTTGGGATCGGCTAGTCCAACGGTAAATACAATACGGTTTTTACAGGTATTTTGAGTAACCAGCTTTACTCCTGCGATTCCACCTGCGTACAGACCACCGCCATATATCACTGCATCGTATTGGCTCAGAATCTTTGGATCAACCGTTTTGGCTTCAAATAAGTCTGCGTGTAACGCCGAAGCAATCCACTGCGCATACCGGCGCGTTGATCCGTACTTTGATGTGTACACAACTAAAATATTTTCAGGCATTCCCTAACCCTCCGTTTATGTCATCTAAATTCTCAAATATTTTCATTAATGAACCACTTAAATCAGCAATTTGATCCGTGCTTATGCCGGAAAACATGCTGTCAATAAATTGTGTTGCAATTTGCTCATTTTCTTTGTCCCACTTCTTGCATTGATCGCTTGCCGTTATTCGCATGGCTCTGCCGTCTTGCTCATCATTATGGATTGTCACAAAGCCCTTTTCGGCCAGCTTCATAACAAGCTGCTTTGTGTTTTGGTGAGAAGTATCGCAAGCTGCCGCAAGTTGTTTTAACGTGGGCGGTTGTTCAAATAATTCCAATATCAAAATGACAAACCATTGCTTGGCAGTCAGGTCTTTCATCTTCGCATCCATTTTGCTTTGAAGACGATTCGCAACGCGAAACAGATACCCAAATACGATAAGCCTTTTATCCATTGTGTCGAAATCGTACACTAAACACACCTCCAAAGAAGGTAACATGTTACCTTTAAAGGTAGTATATTACCTATTTGCGTTGTTTGTCAATGAAAGATGTGAGAGAAGGCGATAGGCCTAACACCCATTATTTAATTGTGAGCCTAATATAAATGAAACAAGGCCTGTATATCCGCCTAACTTCCCAGTATTTTAAGTATTCAAAGTCACCATGAAAGAACTATTAAAAAGCTCTGGAGGCTATGAGCCTTTAAAAAGCTGTTTTACCGTGTTCAAGCAATCTCTTTTCGGATGAAGCTTTCCCTATAGAATTCGAATTTGTAACCAGTGTTACGGATTATATTTGCTTGTCTTGCTATAGTGTATTTATTGAAAGAGCCATGAGCTCGATTTAAGTAAGAGCAGAGGCTATGTCAATCAGAATTTATGGGATTACATAGTTCCTCTTGAGAAAGGGTACCGTAATGAGTGCTTCTTTAGGCCCGATCCATTATTGGTTATATCGTAAAATTCAGTTCCAGGAAGGACTGGTGCAAAAAATCCTTGAAACTTCCCGGGAGCATGCCTGGGATGCCGCAATAGAGGGAAAAGTGAATAGCACATGCGGCGAAGCGGTGTTGCTTCCGCTGGATGAAATTATCGACCACAGGAATATCCATGGCTGGCTGCAGCAAAAAATTGGCATAGTCGAGATGCGATTTGCCGTTCTTGTTACAGAGCTTATGAAACAGGATCTAGCCCGGCTTTCCGAGTTGAAAAATACCGCATACCGTTTCGGGCAGGATTATCCTATAGCAAACGATTCCGGTGCAGCTGACGCGTTCCGCACCCTGGGGGATTTGCTGCTGGACGGCATGCCCTGTGACCGGGTCAACATGGTGGTGGAACAAAATGAAGACAGTATTGTTTGGAATCAAACGCAGTGTGTTCACCAGGAGTATTGGGAGCAGGCAAGGGGAGAGGCTTCCCATTATTATGTTCTTCGTGAGGAGCTGATAAGAGGAATGCTTTTCAACAGCGGACTGGAATTTAACGCGCAAGATGGCGGGTTGTTTGAAATCAGAAGGGAGGAAGCATAAGTGTATAGTGTTGAGCTAATGGTAAAAGAACACGAAAATATTTTGAAGATGCTTGATGTTATGAAAAAAGCCTGCTGCCATATTCTGGACGGCGGTGAAATAGTAGATGACGATTTCCGCAAAATGATTGCGTTTGTGAGAAATTATGCCGACAAGCATCACCACGGTAAGGAAGAACACATTTTATTTCATGAAATGTCACTGCATCTTGGACAAATTGGAGCTACGCTGATTCAGCATGGTATGCTGGTTGAGCATGATCTGGGCCGCCTTCATATTAAAGATCTGGAAACAGCGCTGGATCAGTACAAAAAAGAACCCAAAACCCTATATAAGCTTGGTATTTTGGCCGAAGCAGCTGGTTATGTGAATCTTTTGGAGCGCCATATCGATAAAGAAAATAAAGTGGTGTACACCTATGCAGAAAAAAATCTGACCCAGGATCTCCTGCAATCCATCGACAAACGTGTTGAAGATTTTGAAGCCCGAGCTGAAAAAGAAGGGATTCAGAATCTTTATCTCCAATATTTGCAGGAGCTTACGCAAAAATATGCTTAATCTGAAGGTTTTTATGGCCGGAACCAAGGCAGAGGAAGATAAGCTTATGTATCATTCTTAAGAATAGAATTCTTATTCAGAGTAACGATATCAAGCACCGGCATACAAGCCTGTTGAAATTCTTCCATTTTCAGAGAGTGGGTACAAAAAAAGCTGATTTTTGCAATCAGCTTTTTTTGTACCTTATACCTTATACCATGTATTTTTTATCTAGTATCTTTATCTTTATCTTTTGTAATTTGTATTTTTTATATTTTTTATAGTTACAGGATGCCAACCCCTTTTAGCATTAGGGCGAATGCTTAATAAGACCTAATTCTTTAGCAATTTCCAAATTTACCATTAACACATTTACGGTCTCTTCACCGAATATCCCAAGAAATTTTTCTTTGGTGTTATTCTTTACAATACTCTCCAGAACCTCCTGGGATAAGCCAGTGGATTCCGACAGAGCCGCTATCTGGACAGCAGCGGCAGCAGGGCTTATATGAGGGTCGAGACCCGAGCCTGATGCCGTTAATAAATCGGTCGGTATATCCTCCTTTTTAACGGAAGGGTTCGCCTTAAGAAATTCAGCAATAGCCTTTTGAACTCGCTTGACCAGATCCGGATTCGTGGGCGCATAATTTTTTGAACCGGAACCAATCCCGGCGTAATTGCCGTTTTCTTTATCCTCCTGTGTATAGGTGTTGTAATTGACAGCGGAAGGACGGCTTTTCATAAATCGGGCATCCGTAAAATCCTGCCCGACAAGCTCCGAGCCCACTGCCTGTCCCTCTATAATGACCACACTGCCGTTGGCCTTATCGGGAAACAAAAGCTGGGTGACTCCTGTAAGCAGGAGGGGATAAGCCAGCCCGCATATCAAAAGCATTACAATTGTCATTAATAAAGGCTTCTTAATTCCTTTTAAAATGGCGTTCATTTCATTGACCTCCTAATTATATCTAAGTAAAGAAATTCTGTAATCTACAGAACCGTATCCAGGTATTATGCAACTCAAACCGTTTAAGAGATGCTCTAAGGAAAAAGTCACATTCCCACTACTGCAAGTAATGGGGTGATAACCAGGTCAATCATCTTGATTCCCGCAAAGGGTGTGATAATGCCTCCCAGTCCATAAACCAGCATGTTATGGGAGAGCATTTTCTCCGCTCGCATGGGCTTGTATTTCACACCTTTCATGGCAAGGGGGATGAGGATCGGTATAATGACTGCGTTAAAGATAAGAGCGGATAAAATGGCGCTGTAGGATGTGGAGAGGCCCATAATGTTGAGCATCTGCATTTGCGGAATAACCGTCATAAACATTGCGGGTATAATTGCAAAATACTTGGCGATGTCATTAGCTATACTGAAGGTTGTGAGGGAGCCTCGCGTTATTAATAACTGCTTTCCGATTTCCACCACATCTAAAATCTTTGTGGGGTCAGAATCCAGATCCACCATGTTTGCCGCTTCCTTGGCAGCAGTCGTTCCGCTGTTCATTGCGATGCCCACATTGGCCTGTGCCAAAGCAGGAGCGTCGTTAGTACCGTCCCCGGTCATAGCTACAATCTTGCCCTTTGCTTGTTCCGCCTTGATGGCTTCGATTTTATCCTCCGGCTTGCATTCCGCTATGAAGCTGTCCACGCCGGCCTCCTGTGCGATGGTTGCCGCGGTTAGCGGATTATCTCCGGTGCACATGATGGTTTTAATTCCAATGGCGCGCAGTCTTGCAAACCGTTCCACCAAACCTTCTTTAATTGTGTCTTTCAAATAGATAATACCCAGTATCCGGTTGTCAGCGCAGACCACCAGCGGCGTACCGCCAAGCTTTGCCACCTCGTTTACCTTGGACTCCAAATCCTTCGGTATGGCCCCGCCCAAATCCTTTATATATTTCTGTATGGTATCCCAAGCCCCTTTGCGTATTTTGGTGCCGTCTGAAAGATTGACACCGCTCATACGTGTCTGGGCGGTAAATTCTATGAATTCAGAGTCCTGCATTTCTTCAAAGTGCTTTCCTGTTAAGCGCTCTCCCAATACAATGACCGATTTACCTTCAGGGGTATCGTCTTTTAATGAGGATGCAACCGAATAATGGATGAGCTCCTGCTCATTGGAATTCCCTACAGGGATGAATTTGGCTGCCATCCGGTTTCCGTATGTGATGGTTCCGGTTTTATCCAGGATCATGGTATCCACGTCACCGCATACCTCCACAGCTTTGCCGGAAATGGCAATGACATTGAAACGGGTGACACGGTCCATGCCGGCGATACCGATGGCCGACAGCAGGCCGCCTATGGTGGTCGGGATCAGGCATACGGTCAGGGCAATCAGTGTGGAGATCTGCAAACGAACCCCACTGTATACTGCGATAGGATAAAGGCTCACAATTACGATAAGGAAAATAATTGTCAGGCTGACCAGCAAAGTGTTAAGGGCTATCTCGTTAGGTGTTTTCTGCCGGGAGGCACCTTCCACAAGGGAAATCATTTTGTCCAGAAAGGTTTCCCCGGGATTGGAGGTGATGCGAATTTTCAGCCAGTCACTGGCCACGGTTGTCCCGCCGGTGACGGATGCAAAATCGCCTCCGCTTTCTTTTAATACAGGTGCCGATTCTCCGGTAATGGCGGATTCGTCCACGGACGCAATACCTTCTATAACCTCACCATCGCTTGGAATCAATTCTCCGGCTTTGACAAGCACCACATCGTCTTTTTTTAGCCTGTTGGCACTTATTACAGTTTCCCTGCCATCATGGCTCAAGAGACGAGCCTGCATATCCTTTTGCGTTTTTTTCAGACTCTCGGCCTGTGCTTTTCCCCGGCCCTCGGCCACTGCTTCAGCAAAGTTGGCGAACAAAACCGTAATTAAAAGAATGGCGGATACAATTGCATTATAAAGTCTGAGGTTGCTTCCCCGGTCACCAAAGAGGTTAGGAAAGAAACAAAGCAAAAGCGTTACTGCAAAACCGATTTCTACTACAAACATGACAGGATTACGCATCATGTATTTGGGGTTCATTTTCATAAATGCTCCAAAAATGGAGGAACTGAGGATATCCCCGGATATAAATTTTGTTTTCTGGTCCTTACTCATAAAAGACTTCTCCTTAACTCCATAAGATTATATGCTCGGCTATGGGACCAAGGATTAACGCAGGGAAGAACGTCAGCGCAGCAATAAGAATCACTACCATAAGAAGCGCTGCTGCAAAGGTGCCGGTATCTGTTCTTAATGTGCCGATGGATTCGCTTACCGGCTGCTTCATCATCAGTGAGCTCGCGATAGCCATCGAAAGGATGATGGCCAGGTAGCGACCGAAAAACATGACTAAGCCGGTGGAGATATTCCAAAAGGCACTGTTGTCCGCCAGTCCCTCGAAGCCTGAACCGTTGTTGGCGGCAGAAGATGCAAATTCATACAGCACCTGGGACAGTCCGTGGTGACCGGGGTTGGTAATCCCTGCAAGTCCCGCCGGAAGCGCCACAGCCAGTGCCGTACCCGTTAAAATCAACAGGGGATGGATAATAATGCCCAGCGCCGTAAGCTTCATTTCTTTTCCCTCTATCTTCTTGGCCAGATACTCCGGTGTACGGCCTACCATAAGCCCGCACAGGAATACGGTAAGAAAAACATACAGCAGCATGTTCATAAGCCCGACACCTTTGCCGCCGAAGATCATGTTGAGCAGCATATTTACCAGTGGAACCGCACCCCCAAGCGGTGTCAGGGTATCATGCATATTATTGATGCTGCCGGTAGTAAATGCGGTTGTGACTGTGGTAAACAACGAAGACTGGGCTATGCCAAAGCGCGTTTCCTTTCCCTCCATATTGCCCATGCTTTGGCTTAATCCTGCCTGTTCCAGGGCAGGGTTTCCGGCCTTTTCCGCCGCAAAGCAGATAACGGTACCTATAAGCAAAAGGGTGAGCATAACGGCGAATAAAGGTCTTGCCTCATTTCCAAGAATCAGCCTCTTCTCAGAATCCTTTAGAGTGTCTGTCTTTTTACGGCTGCGAACCATATAGCCAAACATCACGACACAGGAGCCGGGGAGAAGCGTCATGGAAAGCATCTCGATTATATTGGTAAGCACATTGGGGTTTTCAAAAGGTGTTGCGGAGTTGGCTCCCAGAAATCCTCCGCCATTGGTTCCCAAATGCTTAATGGATTCCAGTGCGGCAATAGGACCCATGGCAATATCCTGTAATTTTCCTTCTATGGTCTGAACCGTCATGTTAGGCGACAGATTCTGCACAACGCCCTGGGAAACAAGAACCAGACCAACTGCTAAGGAAAGGGGAAGAAGAACCCTTGTGGTAATGCGAACAAAATCCACATAGAAGTTCCCCATTGATTTTGTTTTGCCTGCGAGACCGCGAACGATGGCTATGGCGATGGAAAATCCTGAAGCTGCTGAAGTAAACATCATAAAGATTATGACTGCCATCTGGCTCAGGTAAGTAAGGCCTGATTCGCCTGAATAATGCTGAAGATTGGTGTTGGTTACAAAGCTTAGGATTGTATTGAAAGCAAGGGTAGGCTCCATTGCGCCAATACCGTTGGGGTTTAGGAATAAAAGCCCCTGCACCCGTAAAATCAGGTAGCCGAGCAGTACCATAATGCCATTGGTCGCAAGCAGCGCCAGTGCGTATTGCTTCCAATTCATTTCTTTTTTGTCAATTCCGCAAATATGATAAATACCATTGTCCACATAGTTAAAAAAAGGATCGGCAAAGGTGCGCTTTCCTACTGCAATATGGTACAGGTATTTACCCATAGGAAAAATAACGGCAATAAAGACAATTAAAAATAAAACTATTTGCAGCATATTTTTCATCCAACCTTCCGCTAAAATCTTTCAGGGTTGACAAGGGCGTACACCAGGTACCCTCCCAATGCTAAAATTAAAATTCCAAGAATGATCATCAATTTATCCTCCC
>JAFADM010000528.1 GCA_023424865.1 Bacillota bacterium
GGGCTTCACGGCTTGCAAATTTTTCTGCATGGTATATAATAGGTGTAAAAGAATAAGCTAGGAAAGAGGTGGATAGTAAATGAACGACAATTTTGGAGTAAGAACTTTTGAAGAAGAGGTTGCATCGGTAAAAGGACTGAATCAGTTTATTGCCAAGGTTTTCGGCTGGATGTTTTTAGGTCTTATGGCAACTGCCGGCGTGGCCTTTTATGTTGCCTCCAACGAAACACTGATTTATAATATCGTATCAAACAGAATCCTGTTTTACGGACTAATGATAGGCGAACTGGCACTGGTCATGATGCTGTCGGCCCGTATTACCAAGCTATCCTTCCCGGCAGCAATGGGGTTTTTTATTGGCTACGCCGTGCTCAATGGTGTAACCCTTTCGACTCTCTTTTATGCCTTTACGGGAGGAGCTCTCACCAACGCCTTTGCCATTACGGCAGTTACCTTTGGTGTCATGAGCATTTACGGCTATTTTACCCAGGCCGACCTTACACGGTTCCGCTCCCTTTTGTTTATGGGCCTTATAGGTGTTGTGGTATTATCCGTGGTTAACCTGTTCCTGAGAAGCAGTTCTCTTGAATGGTTTGTCAGCTTGATTGGACTTTTTGTATTCCTGGGCTTAACCGCTTACGACATGCAGAAGCTAAAGGGCTATTACTACCAGACCGAGGGCAATGTTGCGCTAAGAAACAACCTTGGTGTTGCAGGAGCGCTTAACCTGTATCTTGACTTTATCAATCTGTTCCTTATCTTCCTTCGTATCTTCGGAAGAAGAGACTAAAACCTGACCGATAATACAAAAACCTTTCCCAGCAGGCAAAAACCTGATGGGAAAGGTTTTTTTTGTAGCCATTTGCTTAAGCAAACCTCGCTAAAAGGGAGGGCTTTCGATGCCCCACGAGCTTTTTTTAAAAAATAAAAGCGTTTTTTCTTATTATGAATTGAAGTTCCTCAAGCATTTCTTTACGTAAGGTTAACCATTGATTATAATAAGGTTTAATACAGGAATAAATCAGGATTAAATCAGGTTCAGTGCAGTGCTATTGAAAAAGGGGGAGTCAATTTGTCAGAAGTAGACAACAGGCTGGATCTTTCCGTTCGCCTACAAAAACTCAGAGCATCCTACGAGGATATGACGGGTGTAGTAAAAAGCGTGGAGCAAATAACCAGCCAAACAAAGCTCTTAGCCCTTAATTCCGCTATTGAAGCGGCACGGGCAGGAGAAGCGGGCAAGGGCTTCAGCGTTGTAGCCGGTGAAATAAAAAAACTTGCCGAACGAAGCAAGGAAGCCAACCTGCGAAGTGCGGCGCTCATTACAACCATTAAGGATTTGGCTGATGAAATTATAGCAGTAAGGACAGCTGATATCGCATACGATATTATGGACAAAATTGATCGGAATATGTTTGAGCGGTATTGCGATGTTCAAACCTGGGCTACCTTCGACAAGGTGGTTGAATTTCTGGAAAAGCGTGATGAAGCCAGTTATGAAGCTGCCTCCGCCTTTTTAAAAAGACTGGTTGACATTCAACAAGTCTATCATGATGTGTACATAGCCGACTTGAGCGGAACCATTCTGGCCGCCGGAGTGCGCCGGGAGCTGGTAGGTGTTAATGCCTCCGGAAAGGAATGGCACCGGGAAACCGTTGCCACACGGTCCGTCAATGTGATGGACATGCACTATTCCGAACGTCTGAAAGGCTGTACGGTGGCATTCAGCAGCCCTGTTACAAATGCCTCGGGCCAAATTGTGGGCATACTTACCACACGATTTAACTGGGAATATGTCAACGGCATTGTAGACTCGGCTAAGGTCAGCCAGAGAGGGGATATTGCCGTTGTGAACAAGGATGGGGTCATCATTGCCGCCCAAAGCCGTACGGGACTTCTTAAGAAGAATATCAGCCACCTTGAAGCGGTGAGAAGAGCCTGCGCCGGAGAGCTTTACGGGTATACCAACGAAAAATATGAGGACGGTGTCATGTGCCTTTTTGGGTATGCCCACACCAGAGGGTATAATTCCTATAAGGGGAAGGATTGGTCCGTTATTGTTCAGGAGCCGCTGGATTAAAAGCCCGGTTTGTAAAAAAAGGCGCACGTCTCAAGGTCTGAGACGTGCGCTTTTAAGCGCCTTTAGATTTCTTGAAATGTCAGAATTAAGGGGAAACATAAGCCTTTAAAAGGGCCAGGGTGTTTTCCACACCTTCCCGGTGTGTTCGCTCATAACCATGGGAGGCAGCCACTCCGGGGCCAATGAGACCGTGCCTGAAATCATGGCCGGCAGATAATGCCGCGTCCACGTCCGATCCGTAAAAGGGATAGATGTCCACCGCATACTGGAGCTTGTTCTCCTTTGCAAGCTCTATGAGCCGGGTGGTTATATCGTAGTCATAGGGACCATTGGAGTCCTTTGCACAAATGGAGACTTTGAATTCATCGGTTTCGAGATCCTCTCCGACTACGCCCATATCCACTGAAATCATCTCAGTTATTCCATCAGGATAACCGGCGCAGCCGCCGTGGCCCACTTCCTCGTACATGGTAAAAAGCAGCCAAACCTTCCGATTTAGTTGAATTTTTTCTTCCTTAATCCATTTTGCCAGTGCAATAAGAATACCTGAGCTGGCTTTGTCATCCAGATGCCGGGATTTTATAAAACCGCTTGAGGTAACCTGGGTGCGAGGATCCAATACAACGAAATCTCCGGCGGAAATGCCCAGCTTTTGAACCTCTTCCTTGTTGGAAACCTTTTCGTCCAGAACAATTTCCATATGCTCGTCATCTCTTTTGCTGTCCTCAATGCCGCGGCGGGAATGAACAGCAGGATTATTAAGCTGAACGGTTGCCGAATATTCACGGCCGTCCCTCGTAATAACCGTACAGTTTTCCGTTTCCACATAATTGCCTGGAAATCCGCCGATCTTTGTAAAACGCAGGCGTCCGTTGGATTTTATAGAACGGACCATAAGTCCCAGAGTATCCACGTGAGCAGCAAGAACAAGCCCGTCGCCTTCACCCCCAAGATCCACAAGAACCGATCCCTTATTGGTAAGCGCGGGTGTATAGCCTAAAGAGGTAAATTCCTGAACCAGGTAATTGCGGGCCTGGTGTGTGTATCCGGAAGGGCTTGGAATACGGCACAGGTCGGTAATCCGATCGATAGCATATTGAATATAATCCGTCATAATAGGTTCCTCCATTTACAGTTATCGTTTTAGCTTTCGTCATTCTTCCATTTATTATTTTACTATAACAAAGCCTTCCGGGGTTAACCGAAAATATATACAAGCTGAAATGTACCAGACGAGTAAAGCCGATGCTTTGTCCCTGGCTCTGTCACGGCTCGGATGAAATTACGAAGAAAACCATTCTATGTTTGTTTATGTAATAATGTCTAAAATTTTTAATGAGCATTCTTTTGCTGATGAAGAAAAAGTATCCACGGTTAAAGCATACCCCCCTTTTGGGAACAAGTAATCATAGGATGCTTCGGCAGAACCCGGACACCTGTTTTTTCTTGCTTCTTCCCGCCGCTTTAATTCATGCAGGGGACATGTCACATGTATTAAGTAAAGAGCATGGGATTTAAGACTTTCAGTTAATTGTTTAAATATCCGTTCACTTGTAATGACATGATCAATGATAACGCCTTGCTTTACAAGAAGCATTTCCAGGGCTTTATAACAGAGCTTCGGGGATATTTCAAATACATCATCCTCATAAATGGCCTCGTTTGCAGTCATTTTAAGGAAATCGTCAATAGAAAGAATGGCATACTCTTCACCGGTTCTCTCTTTAATAATTGTTTGCAGGGTACTTGCCAAGGTTGATTTCCCACTGCTTGAGGGGCCGTTTAGCAATATAATTTTCTTGCTCATTAGATCTCTTTATCTTTCATATAAATTTCAAATTTCATAAGCTAATTCAATTGGATGTAACCGGGCCTTGTCCTTTAATAAACAAGTGGGAAAGAAACGCGGTAATGCAGCCAACAACGCCGAGCACAATAAAACCCTGGCTGAGGCTCATATAGTCTCCGATTAGGCCCATTATCACAGGCCCGGAAAACATACCCAGTCCATAGATTGCCTGAAAGAAGCCCATGGCCGTGGCCCGCTTTTCTGTTTCCATATGCTTTATGCTGAGGCTCATGAGGGCAGGAAAGGAAAGGCCCCGGCCTATACCCGCAAATACCTGTGTAAGCATAAGCAGGCCCAGACTCGGACAGAAGGGAATAACCACGGTAAAGACCCCGGAAAGAATAAAGCCCCATATAACAACACGCTTCTCTCCGTACCTTGCTGAAAGATGCTTGCCGCCGATAATAGAGGCAAAAGCACCGGGAAGAGAAGAAAAAACGGTGAGGAGGGACATTTCAAATTTTGTGGCGCCCATCTCCTGAGCAAAAAGCGGTGTAAAGCCGAATACGGTTGCAAAGGTAAGGGTTTGGGACAGTATGGCAAGTAAGGAAACCGCAAGGAGTGTTTTGTCCCCCGCCACCCGAAGAATCTGCTTAAACGAGATTTTCCCGGGGTTTTCCATGTTGTTTTCAACGATAAAGAAGGAGAGAATAAGCGCAATTATGCCCACAACCCAGCCGATACCGAAGGTGGAAACGTAGCCTGCCTTTTCCGCTGCATAACCCCCAATGAGCATGGCCAGCATTTGCCCCATTGAATTATAAAAGGAAAGGGTGCCGATGGCCTCTGTGGAGCGGTTGTGAGGGTAGTAGCTGGCATAAAGCACCGTAAAATCAACCCAGGTGGCTGCGGCAGCCCCTGCCAGCGCCCGAAAGATAAGAATGGTTGTAAGATCCTTTGAAATCCAGAGCCCAAAGGCGCTTAAAATGGAAAAGACCAGCCCGAAATTAATGAAAAGGCGGCGCTTGTGAAGTCTGTCCGACAGAATTCCTGTGGGTATACGAAGAAGCATTTGAACAAAGCCATAAGAACCGACGATAATCCCCGCCGTCTTGTGGTCTGCCCCCATTTCAGTTACATAGGTAGTTAAAATAGGTACGTAGGTATAAAGAGAAAACCAGAACAAGAGGGTGATGCCGCAAAAAAGATGAATGCGGTATTTTTTTTTGTGTTCGCCATCCAGCATATCAGGGAGCCTCCCAGGTTCTTACGTGAAGCCATGAATTAGTACCTTACAGCTAATAAGTGCCAATAATAAACAAGTTATTTCTTCATCGCCTCGTATCAATTGGGCTGCGAGCATAGCTCGCTTTAGTGATTGCAGACTGTTGAAAAGCAATCGTTCAATTAATTAATATATCAGATATCCGTTAGCTTGAACAGTTGGAATATGTACTGACGGCTGCTTATCGGCAGTTAAATTTAAGGAAATGCTTAAAAACATCAAAATGCTGTTATGAAAGGTCAAAATAGATAAAGATTAAGCGCATGTTTGTTAATATAATGGTATTGGTTCGGTTTAATTATTTCAATTTACCGCACTGTCCTCTTTTTTGAGGACAGGCGGATTCCCCTTATAATAATCCGGTTAGGGAGGATGGAAGGAATATGAAGTTTTTAGACGGTTATTGGGGTCTGAAAAAAGGTGTGGAGCTTGCTGCACCCGCAGAAATAAGGGACTATGAAATTAAAGAGGGCCTGGTACGGCTTTATCTTGCAACAAGGCCTGTCAATCGCAGAGGGGATACTTTGAACAGTGCGCTTTTGACGATTGAATACACTTCACCGGCACCGGATGTAATCGGTGTAAAAATTATCCATTTTAAAGGCTTGCTTCCTGTAAAGCCTGCTTTTGAGCTTAGTGGAAAGGAAGGCTTCAAGCCGGATATAGAGGATTCTGAAGATAAAATTGTTATTCGCTCAGGCAAGCTCACGGCAGTTATTAAGAAAGCACCGGGCTGGTCTGTTGATTTTCTTCATGAAGGAAGGCGCTTAACGGGCAATTCTCAGAAAAGCACGGGTTACTTAACCGTCAAAGATGAGGGTGTCTTTATGCGGGAGCAGCTCGAGCTGGGAGTAGGGGAATACATTTACGGTTTGGGTGAGCGCTTTACGCCTTTTGTTAAAAATGGCCAGACCGTTGACATATGGAACGAGGACGGCGGCACAAGCACGGAGCAGTCCTATAAGAATGTTCCTTTTTACCTCTCCAACAGGGGCTATGGTGTGTTTGTCAACCATAGCGAAAAGGTTTCCTATGAAGTGGGATCGGAAACAGTGTCAAAGGTGCAGTTCAGTGTTCCCGGGGAAAAGCTAGAGTACTTTGTTATAGGCGGCGGAACCCCAAAAGATGCCCTTTCCAATTACACGCTTTTTACAGGAAGGCCTGCTTTGCCTCCTGCCTGGTCCTTTGGGCTCTGGCTGACCACCTCCTTTACCACCAGCTATGATGAGCAAACGGTGACCGGCTTTATTGAAGGTATGGCCGAAAGAGATATTCCCCTTCATGTTTTCCATTTTGACTGCTTCTGGATGAAGGAATTCCAGTGGTGCGATTTCGTCTGGGACAAGGATGTTTTCCCGGATCCCGAGGCCATGCTGAAAAGGCTTAAGGCCAGAGGCCTTAAAATATGTGTATGGATCAATTCCTATATCGCTCAGAAATCCAGGCTCTTTGACGAGGGAATGGAAAAAGGCTACCTTGTAAAGAACCGGGACGGAAGCGTGTGGCAATGGGACAGATGGCAGGCCGGTATGGGTCTTGTGGACTTTACCAATCCCGATGCGGTAAAGTGGTATCAAAATGAGCTTAAAAAGCTGATGGATATGGGCGTGGACTGCTTTAAAACCGATTTCGGTGAACGTATACCTACCGATGTGGTTTATTTTGACGGCTCAGATCCTGTAAAAATGCATAATTACTACACCTATCTCTATAATAAAGCGGTTTTCGAGGTTCTTGAAGAAAACCGGGGCAAGCATGACGCCGCCGTATTTGCCCGCTCCGCAACTGCCGGCGGTCAAAAATTTCCTGTACATTGGGGCGGTGACTGCTCTGCCAATTATGACTCCATGGCTGAGAGCTTAAGGGGCGGCTTATCTCTGTGCGCTTCCGGCTTCGGCTTCTGGAGCCATGATATCAGCGGCTTTGAGAGGACGGCTCCGCCGGATATTTACAAGCGCTGGTCAGCCTTTGGCCTTTTATCCACTCACAGCCGCCTCCATGGCAATGAGTCCTACCGGGTGCCCTGGCTCTTTGATGAAGAGTCGGTGGATGTGCTCCGCTTTTTCACCAGGCTTAAGTGCAGCCTGATGCCTTATCTGTTCTCAAAGGCAGTGGAAGCGGCCCAAGAGGGTATCCCTGCCATGCGTCCCATGGTTCTGGAATTCCCGGAGGATCCGGCAGCCTTACAGCTTGACCGCCAGTATATGCTGGGTGACGGGCTCTTGGTTGCCCCTATCTTCAATAATGAAGGCCGGGCACAGTATTATCTCCCCAAAGGCACCTGGACACATCTTCTCACCGGTGAAAAGGCGGAAGGCGGTTCATGGAGGGAAGAGGAATACGGTTATTTAAGCCTGCCTCTCTTTGTCAGGGAAAACACGGTTCTTGCTGTGGGCAGCGTGGACGACAAGCCCGATTACGATTATGCCGACGGTGTTGAGCTTCGTATTTATGAATTGAAGGAAGGTGCGACAGCCCAGACTTCCATTTTTAATACCAACGGAGAAGAAGAACTGGTATTCACCGCCCAAAGAGAAAACAATACCGTTACTCTCAAGGCGGAAGGTAAAGGAAAGCCCTGGAAGGCCGTTCTGGTTGGCATACCTTCTGTTGCAAAGGCAGAGGGAGCTTCGTCTGCCAAGGGTGAAAAAGGACTGGAGATTTCACCCGAAAATGGGGTAAAGCAGGTAGTTATTACTCTGTAAGAGAGTGAATTTTTACTCCCCTGCAGGGTTAAGCCTGTTGAATGTTTGCATACAATCAAAAGCTCGGGGGCATCCCACTCCCTTTTAGCCGGATTTGCTTGCGCAAATGGCTACCAAGTAAAAGCTGCCGGCGTTGTAAGCCATTACAACGCCGGCAGCTTTTACTTTTTGCTATATGCCTAAAGTTTTAAATTTCAGATGCTTCCTCACTTGAAAGCAAATTCCCGGCAAGCCCAAAGGCTTCCTCCTCCAATTGGAGAACTTCCGTTAGAAGCTCTGCCTCCTTATAACGCAGAGCATCGGGAAAGGTATTTTTTATTTCAATGGCATTGTATTTAAGGACGGAGCCCTCCGCCGCTTTAAGCTCAAGACGATGAGCCGTAAGCTTTTCGGCGATTAGTGCAAAAACATCACCCAGCTTCGAAAGCCGTACGCCTTGTTCTTCGGTCAAAAGGGATGCGCACTGTCTTAAATAAACGGAAGCGCTGCGCCTTGCATCAATGAGGTTAAGGAGCATGGAATCGTTTACCGCCGTTCGACGTTCAATGTCCTTAGCCGCTCCTTCCTGATTCCGGGGACAGCACCAAAGCTTATCCTCCTTAAGGCCCTCAATCCATTTTTCATATGCCTTCCGCCCCTGATAATAGCCCCGGTTGGGGGAGGCCAGAAAAGAGGCGGTAAGAAGCTTCAATGATGAAACGAGAATAGCTTTGGAATGAGGCGCTTCCTTTTTTTCACCAAAGTGAACAATGAGAAAGGGCCAAAAGTCGGTTTCAAGGTATTCAAGATCTTTGTTTTTCTCTAAAACCGCCTTATCAAAATAGGTCCGGCAGTAGAATACCTTTCCTTTTTCACCATAGCCGGTTATTACTCCCCATTCAGGAGCAATTCGAAGATTAATGGCCACAACCGGCTTTCCTGCCTCCAGATCCTTTAGGATGCGCTGTCTTTCCCCGGGGCGGCTGTCCTTTGTTACCCTGTCCGCCCAAAGCTGCTCATAGCCGATAGCCCGGAAAAGGGGAGCGGAATAATCGAAGGCCACCAGAGCGTCGGTGGCACTCCAGTCCCATACCTCTGTAAAAGCCAGCCTGTAGCAGGCTCCAGACATGCCCATGATTTCCTCATAGGTATAGGCTTCTCCCATATAGCTAAGGGCGGCAAAAAGTGCTCCCGCCCAGGTGCAGTCCATGCCCTTTTCCCATTCCAGAGTCCTAATTCCGGGTAAAATTAAGGAGGAGGTATCCTTTAAGAACATGTCCGTCCCATCCTGGGAAAAGCCTATGACGCCGCCCTCCGGACAGCTAATGGTATGAATTCCGGAAGCGTTGAGATAGACAAGGGTAAGGTATTCATCCTCATCTGTGCCGGGAGAGCTTGGAAAGCTCTCATGATTGACATGAATCTGCTTCCAGTTGAAATAATCGTAATGCTCAATCCTGGATAGCGCGTTTTTAATGTTCTTTGCATTGCCGTAGTATGCGCCGATGATTTCAAAGGGAGCATGTATTTGACGTCCTCTTGCACAGAGATCCAGATTAAGGTCCTGATCCTGGAGAATATAGTCATAATACAGACCCTCGGGTGTTTGATATTTAATGGTTAAAAGCTTCACTCTGCCGCCTTCCAGGCTGCAGCCCAGAAATTGGGGGGTGCAGGTAAGGTAGAGCCTGTTGCCGTTGATACGGCCTTCCAGGGTACGGGTAACATCCATCTCGGTAACCCCGTCGGTGTAAACACCGCTTAGGAGCACAAGCTCCTTGGGGATTAGAAGAGAATCGATGGAAACGCCAAGAGCTTGTGAAAGAGAGGGCAATAGCTGGGTCTCAGGCAGATTTTTTCCGTTTTCCCACTTGCTCACGGCCTGAGGGGATACTCCTGCCAGATCCGCCAGCTTCTCACCTGTCAGCCCTTTTTCCCTGCGAAGCAGCGCGATGCGGTTTCCGATTTTGTGATAATCAAGCATAAAACAGCCTCCTGTCCAAAATGGTTTGTAGGAGCTCCATTACCTCAATTATAGAGGAAGGAACAATTAAAAACCATGGACAGGAGGTGAAGAAATATTTTCTTAAGTAAACCTCAGGTTGAGATGAGAGAGCTATTCCGGTCCCAGGGAAAGTGTAACGGTAAGAGTTGTGCCTATGGTCAGAGTGCCGTAATGGGACTGGGACATAACCGTTCCCTGTGCGGACGTATCCGAATGCATTTCGTTAAAGTCAAGCTTTATTTCGGCACCATAGGTGTTTACCCGTACCTGCCAGGCAAGAACCTCCTCCTTGCTCCGGCCGGTAAAGCTCTCTGCCTGAAGCGGGCCGAGGGAACGGGTTATTCTTAAGGTTTCACCCTGCTTGATGTAGGTGTTCACATAATTCTGATTATATAGCGTACCCAGGGCGTAAATGTCACTGTAGCTGTCCCTGATAATATAGGTAACGCTGTTTGCCGCGCACCAGGCTCTAAATTCCACTTCCGATACCCCTTGAAAGTCGGGAACCTTGACCCCGTCCTTTGTATTGGAGGACACAAACACATCGATGGCTGCATTGAGCTTGACAAGATCGTTTTTATGGCTTTGGCTTAAAATGGTTCCATAAGCCTTTCCCGAATCGGGATCCTCCTTGAAGTTTAAGGCTACGGAAGCCCCCTTGCTGTTGACCTCCTTCTGCCAGGCAATGATTTCGGGCTTGGTTTTGCCTGTAAAGTCAGAGACAGAAACTGGCCCCAGTGAGTGATAGAGGGTAAGGCGGCCGCTTTGTGGCAGATAGCCTGTTGTCTGGGTCTGCCCATAAAGGGTTCCGGCTTTTTGTGTATCACTGTAGGTATCCACCAGAGTTAGGACTGCCCCTTTTTCGGATGCCCAGGCCAGGGCCTCCTCACGTGAAAGAGGGGATAAATCCTTAACCTCAATGCCGCTGTTCACAGCTATATCCAAAAGCAGGGCCTGCTGAGCCTCAATGGGTGAGCCTGCTGCCATGCTTTGCCCTGTTACGGTATTGTTAGGTGCAACGGTGGTGGAAACCTCATTGAACACCACCTCAAGGGACAAATTTTTTGCCAGGGCGGTGGCCTGACTTCTGGTAAGTCCTTTAAATTCGGGGACCAGGCCCTCCTTCATATCCGATACCACCAGCGTAACCAATGTGTTCCTTGATACAAGGGCCCCAGGCTCCGGCGTTTGCTTCAATACCTTTTCTGTGCCGGAAACAGCCTCACCGTCCTCGGTTTTCACAAATACCTTAATTTCCTGAAGTGCGGCCAGGTTTTCCGCCAATCTCACCGAAAGTCCTGAAAAATCAGGGAGTGTATACGTATCGGGATTTTTAGACAGAGTGATGATAATCTTTTGGGATACGTCGACTTGGGTACCCGGCTCAGTGTCCTGTCTCAGAGCTGTTTCCGAAGCCCCCTTGTCGCTTTGGTAGACAAAGCCCACCGAAAGGCCCTGGAGTAACGCAAGCTCAGTAATCTGGTTTTTTTGCATTCCGGTAAAGTCCGGCACCTCCCGGGGCTTCCCTCTGGACAGGTAAAGAACGACCTTTTCGGAACGCGTTATTTTTGTATCCTTTTTTATGCTTTGCCTGTATATGACTCCGTAATCAAAGTAGTCACTGAACTCCTCCTGCAATTCCACGCTTGCCTGGTTCTCCAGGGACCAGAGCATGGCCTCGCTTTTGGTTCTGCCGATAAAATCAGGCATTTTAAAGGTTTGATCGCCTTGCTGCGCGCCTTTGGAAATATAGATGTTCATCCTGTTTTTGCGAAGGAAGCGTTCGCTGGAGCCGTCAAGAAGCTCAAAGCTGATAACCGAATCCTTAGGGATAATTTCGCTGTACTCATACCTGAGGCTTACACCTGTGAGCTTGTTGCTGTCGATGAAGGCCTGAACCTCCTGAACCGTCATGGCGTTGAAATCCTCAAGCACAATAAGCTCCTCCGGATCCGGCCCGAGAGAGTAGGTTATAGCAAGGGCATCGTTTTTTTTAAGGCCGGTGCTTGCATCCGGCTGTGAAGAAATAAAGGCGTCGGCAGCGGTATCTATGCTGTACACTCCCTTCATTGTGGTATTGGCATGGTTCTGTTTTACCCAAAGCGTGATATCGTTCAGACTCCAGCCTGTCATATCGGGTACGGCAATGGAACGGTTCAAAATAAAAAACACAATGAGGGCCGCCGCTGAGGCAAGCGCCAGACAAAAGAGAAGACCGGCCCGATTTTTTTTGACAGGAATAAATCTTTCCTCCTGAAAGCTCTCCGGCTTTTGGCGTGTCAGTTCATCAAGAAAGCTCTTTTCCTCCGTCACAGGCCCGTTCCCCCTAAAGCAAATTCAGGCGCCTCCTTAATAGCAGCCTCTGCTAAAACGGCTCGTGCGTCTTCCAGCCTTCCTCCCTTGAGCCGGAGAATGGTATCGCTTTGACGTGCCACTTCGTCCGAATGGGTAACCAGAATAATGGTTTTTCCGTAATTATGGGACAAATGCTTGAAAAGCCCGATGATTTCACTGGCGGTAGCCGTATCCAGAGCGCCTGTGGGCTCATCGCCGAATATGAGGCTTACGTCCTTTGCCAGGGCTCGGGCAATGGCGACTCTCTGCTGCTCTCCCCCGGAGAGCTTTGTAATGAGGCGGTCGGCCTTCGATTTAACAATGCCCATGGCGTCCAAAAGCCGGTAGGCTGTTTCCTTTTGGCTGCCCGCAGTTTTAATTCCGGCGATGAGCATATTGGCCTCCACATTTTCAACCCCGGTTAAATAATCGGTCAGATTGTATTTTTGAAATATGATGGCCGTCTTATCCCTTCGAAAGGCCGTATAACCTATTTTTCGTATGTCCGTGCCCTCAAAGAGCACACGGCCCTGTTCAGGTACGTCCAGCGCGCCTGCCAGCGCCAGAAGGGTGGTTTTTCCTGAGCCGGAAGGCCCCAGGATAGTATAAAACCGGCCCTTTTCAAATTTGTAGGAAAGGTCCTCCAAAATCATTCGTTTTCTTCCTCCGTCGCTGTAGCCGTAGGAAAGGTTTTCTAATTCAAAAAGTATACCGCTCATAATTCAACCTCTCTTTCAATTTCCAATCATGTACATTAGCGTCTAACCGCATTTAATTCTGCAGAGATTCTCTGGGCTTGTAACCGAGGATGACCAGAAGCGGCGCGCTTGATGAGAAGATCAGCAGCCCGAAGCTGATAAGCACCAAATTCAGCAATGTTTTTCCGTCCACGTTAATATCAAAGTTTTTTGCAACATCATCAATGCTTACATCGCCGATAACCCGATCCACATTAGTTACGACAAAAAAATCCTGACCGGTGGATACATTTTCCTCTACAAGCTGGTTTTTTACTATCCAGCTGCCGGTGAAATCAGAGGTAAGCCGGCTTATCGCTGCGGCCGCACCAAAAGCCACTACTGCGACCAGCGCAATTTCAAGGACGAATTGGGAAACAATCTTGATTTTTCCCTCGCCGCCTGCTAGAAGAAGCCCAATTTCAAATTTCCTGTCCCGGATGAAAAGCGTGGCCACCGCAATCAATATGGCCGCTCCGGAGATGAAAACCACGATAAGGAAAATAGAGGTAATAGTGGACATGAGATCCAGGGGACGGGTGAGCTTTTTATACTCCGATTCGCCCGCATTCAGCCGAATGAATTCGGAGGGTAAACTCTTTTCATGCCGGGCGATAAAAGCATCCACGTCCAGAGGATCGTTCAGGGCGAACTGAATGGAGCTGGGTGTAAAATTGCCGTTGAAGAGTTCGTTAAAAGCCTCGTCGGAGGCATAGAACTTATCCATACTAAAAGTGTTGCCTGCCTTATAAATGCCGATAATTTCAAAATCCAGAGGATCTGCTTCCTGTGAGGATTTTAGCTCCACCACGCTGCCCACGGAAAGATTATTGATATCCGCCACCTTTTTTGGAATGATAAGCGTTCTTCTGCCTTGGTCACCCGCCTGTCTGTGACGACCCTCAACTAAGGAAAGCGAGCCGTATTCAAAGGCCAGCGGCACAAGCTGGTTGGTTCCTTCAAAATTAAAGATAGCCCCTTCCGGAAGGGTGGGAAGGGTGCCGTCCGTGCCGACTACGGCGGAATAGCTGTAGCTTACAGAGCCGCCTTCCTCGTTGCCGCCAACAGGGGCGTTTTGCAGGGAGTCTGATGTACACATGGAGGAATAGGTCAGGTGGAGGGCCTTAACGGAAGGATCACGGGCCATCTCATCCGCCAGTGTGGTGGGGAAAACCAGGGAAACCTCCTTGCCCTCCTGGTATGCCTTCATTGCTCGGGCAAAGTCCATAGTCATTTCCACACTTGCACCAAGCCCCCGGCGGATAAACTCTCTGGATTTTTCCAGGCTGTTGCGGATAATGATTCCCGTGAAAACCAGACTGAAGACGACAAACATGAGAGTAAAAATCATTACCGACTTTGCCGGTTTGCGTACAATACTCAGTAACGCATGCTTTAGGATTCGCATAAGTACCTCCTGTAAGGAATTTGTATTTTTCTCTGGATTTTATTGTAAAATTTTCATATGTCGTTACTGTGAAACCCTTGTGACAATTTTGTGTAATCTTCGAAAAACAGCGTCCGTTAATGCCTTGTTTCACAGAATTCACACAGGGGTGGTGTATAATGAAGGAGTGAGTCCGGTGAAAAATGTTATGCGGCCCGGCAGAAGCGGCTGCTTTAAAGCACAGGAGATTGGGCCAAATACAAGACAGGCATGTACGGGAGAGGGTTATGAGCGAGTCGGTTCTTATTGTGGAAGACGACAGAAGAATGAATGAAATTCTTTGCGATTATTTCGAAATGGCAGGCTTTAATGTATTAAGCGCCTGTGACGGGTTAATGGGCCTGGAGCTTTTCGGAAAAGAAAGGGTGGATTTGGTGCTCCTGGATATTATGATGCCGGGGCTTGACGGCTGGTCCTTATGCCGCCGTATCCGGCGTACCTCCGATTGCCTTATAATTATTATCAGCGCCAGAAGCGAGGAAGAGGACAAGCTTCTAGGCTATGAGCTCGGAGCGGACGAATATGTGGCCAAGCCTTTCAGCCCAAGGGTCCTTGTGGCAGGGGCATCTGCACTCCTGAGAAGAAACCGGAGCAGGGAAAAAAGGCCTGTGGAGGCCTCGCCCTCCCTTGTGAGGGTAGGAGAAATTCTCGTGGATAGGGACAGCTATAAGGCCACCGCAGGGAACAGGAAGCTTGGTCTCACGGCAAAGGAATTTGAGCTTTTATTAAAGCTTATGGAGAATCCAGGAAAGGTCTTCAGGAGAGATGCTCTGATACAGGCTATCTGGGGCTACGATTATTTTGGTGACGGACGCGTGGTGGATACCAACATCAAGACCCTCAGAAAAAAACTGGGGGAGCATGCTGCAGCTATTCAAACCGTTATTGGAATAGGCTATAAATTCGAGGTGAAACAATGAAGCGTACACTGTCTGCCAAACTGTTTGTCATGACTCTGGGAGCCTTTTTTATCCTTATATTGGGTATTGTGCTTTTTCTATATATTTATTTCAGTCATTTTTACGAACCAAAGAAAATTGACGGCATGCTGGGGGCCATCAATCGTTTTTCCCAGGATTACACGGAGGAAGATTGGACGGAGGAGGAGCTGTATAAACGGGTTTCCTCTTTTATGAAAAACAATAATGCCACCATGAGTCTTTTATCCATGAGCTATGTACCGGAGCTGGTAATATTCCAAACTTATCCTGCGGAAATTTCCCTGATTGAAACAACCGGTGAAGCGGGTAAGATTTCGACTACCACCACTGGAGGCGCCATTTACTTCCAGGACAAGATTATTTCCGTTACTCCTGCAGCTTTGGATGTTCAATTGGCGACTACCTCCACAATAAGCAGAAGCTTCGTTTTTTTTCCTCTTGGAACCGAGGCAGGCAATACGATAAATGTGTCCCCCAGCTTTAGTAAAACCTCAGGAGTGAAAGCAGCTGAAAAGAATGGGGTAATGTATACTGTCAGCACCATGGCCTCAACTCCCTACAAGCAAGTGGATTTTTATAAGGAGCTTGAGCTTGATGGCGGACAGAAAAAGGTGATTTCCGTAAATCTGTCCCTGCAGCCGGTGGATGAGCTGTTGGACGCTATAAAGGATTTGTATCCTTTTCTCGTTGCCATGGCCCTTCTTCTGTCGCTTATTATGGCTATGGCCTATTCGCAGACAGTATCCAAGCCCATTGTCGCCATAACCACTGCAGCCAATAAAATGGCCGCCATGGAGCTGGATACAAAGCTCCAGGTGGCAAGACAGGACGAGCTGGGCGTGCTTTCAGGGAGTCTTAATACCCTTTCATCCAATTTGAAGCAGGCCATGGAAGAGCTTGTGGTTGCCAATAAGCAGCTTAAGCAGGATTATGAGGGCGCCGTCCGCCAGGAAAAGGTGAGGAAGGAGTTCGTAGCCAATGTCTCTCATGAAATTAAAACGCCTCTGGGGGTTATTCGAAGCTTTGTCGAGGCCTTGCGTGACGGGGTTAAGGAAGAAAAAAAGGACTATTACATGGAAGTGATTATAGACGAGATTGGCAAATCCGAACGGCTTATTCAGGAAATGCTGGAGGTATCCCGGCTGGACGCAGGGGCGGTCAGCTATAACAAAAAGGAAACGGACCTGGATTGGCTTGTAAGGAAAACCGTGAGCAGCTTCTCTAAGGCCATAGAGGAAAGATTCCTGTCCGTGCGTATTGAAGAACAGCTGGGTACGGTTTTTGCCGATGAAGAAAAAATAGGACGGGTAATAGCCAATTTTCTGGATAATGCAATTAAATATTCGGACCAGGGCACAGCTATCCATATAAAGAGTGATAAACTCACTGGTATAGACTCCTCTTCAGAACAAACAGGTAACGGGAGTCAGACTAAAAAAGCCACTCGAATCCGGCTTCGAGTGGAAAATACCTGTGAACCTCTGCCGGAGGAAATTCTTGAACGGGTATGGGATCGCTTTTTTAAGGGAGATGCCTCACGCAACCGGGAAAAGGCGGGGGCCGGACTGGGACTTGCCATTGTCAGATCCATTATGGAGGGTCACGGAGAGGGTTGCGGTGTTGAAAACCTGGAAAATGGCGTAAGCTTTTATGTGGATCTT
The DNA here is from genome assembly GCA_023424865.1 of Bacillota bacterium. The sequence goes on from JAFADM010000528.1 coordinate 16,964, forward strand.
ACCGTGTTCAACGAAGGGGAAGGAAAAGAAGCTAAATAATATATTCCGTGGCCTCCTGGCGTTTATCGTCATACATTTTACTGTCTATCAGCCTCATAAAGTCCCTGGAGCTCATGCCCTTTTCAGGCTCGTACAGGGCATAGCCGAAGCTTAGGGTAAGGTCTGAGGGACAGTCTTCCCTGCCGGACAGGCACGCCATATTATGCTTAATATGTGTTACCGTTTCTTTTAGGCTTGTCCAGCTGGCTTTGCAGGATAGAACCGCGAATTCATCGCCACCCACCCGAGCGAGAAAATCCCCCTTTTGGACGCTTCTTTTAAGGATTTCACCTACCGATTCCAGTACTCTGTCACCAATAGGATGGCCATAAATATCGTTAACCTGCTTGAAGCGGTTCACATCAATCATAATGCCGCCAATTCGGTATTCCTTTGAGCGATGGGGTTTATCTTCAAGTGAAAGCAGGTAATCCAGATGGCTGTCAAATTTTCTCCGGTTGGCAAGCCCTGTCAGATAGTCGGTGTTTATCTGCACATTTTGAAGGCGCAGATAAATGAATAAGAGTGAAAAGGTAGTGGCAATCCATACCAGGCTTATTCCATAAAAGAAGTTTTGAATTAAGCCTCCTGCGAGAGGCGGCAGAGCAGCCAGAAAGAGTGAATCAAATTCACTTTTTAGTATGCTTTTCTTGTTTTTCAGTATGATGTATAAATATAAAAACAGGTAGCTGTAGCAAATGGTTGGCATAAGAAAAAAGAAGCGTCCCCGATTGTAGGTATTGTTGCTGTCAATGAAAAAGACGAAATCGCCGAACAGGCTGAAAAAGGAAAGAAGTGCGTTGATAAGAAAGGGAAGGAATACCATTGAATAAAGCGCCCGGGAGGGCTTCTTATCTTTATTGATGATACAGAAGGTATAAAGGACCCAGAGTCCAACCGGTGCAGGTGTCAGAATATATAAAAGAACGGAAGCCAGGTGCATATTAAAATTGGCGTTGGTTGCCAAATGGCCGGAGCCGAGGGTTATTGCCAGCTCCAGAACAAGAAGCATGGCGTTGACAATTAATCCTCCGGCAAAAATTCGCTGGCTGTACTGGAGTCGTCCCTGCCTGATTAGATTGTGAAAAATCAAGGTTAAAACAGACAATCCAATAATGGTGTTCTGTACATAGTATAGTACTTGCAATTCCACGTATTTCCACCCGATTCGGTTTTTAAGATTGATGCTGAAGATAAGACTGTGCTTCTATTTTAGCACATTAATTGTCAATGCAAAATAAACTTTAAAAGTTTATTAAAGTCTTCCATTTGGTAACCGGATGAAATGCACAGGAAGGTGCGAAGGCTTTGAGAAGGGCATGAGAAAAAGGCTTGGAAAAGCCTTTTTCTTAAAAGATAGCCCTGAAGCATCAGGGTATGTGCCCATCTGTGAATACTTTCTACACATCAGCCTTAAAGCTTGTGCTGTCATAGGAAGCATCATAGAGATAGGATTGAGGAATGTAAGCCTTCATGGCGGATTCAAAATAGCTTGTAAGGGTGCTTTTTTGCTCGTCGGTGAGGCTTTCGTCCGCTGCCAGGCTCTCAAGGATGGCAGCAAGTGTATCGGTTTCTTCCTCGTCTTCGGTTCCGGGGGGCGGCGGTGGAGGAGGCCCATTCATAGGCGGTTTGGATGCATCAAGGGCTTCTTTTACGGCTGCGGCCTCATCCTCTGTCAGCGTTCCGGATGCCACAAGGCTTGAAAGGGGATCACTGCCTGTGGCTGCGCTGGCGCCGTAAGGTGTCTGGAAAGCAAGCCTGGACGCTTCAAGAGCTTCTTTTACAGCCTTCTCCTGCTCACTTGTGATGGTTCCGTCCTCAACCAGCGATGCAAGGGGGCTCTTAGGCTGAAGGAGCTCAAGCTTATCCAGAGACTCTTCTTCTTCCTCCTTTGAATCGCTTGCTGTCTGATACCTGGTTAAGGATGAAAGAGAGCTGTTGTAAAGGGAATAATAATTCTGATAATCGTAATTGGTGGAAATACTCATGATTTTTTCACCTCCTTCCATTCGTTATTGGCTATTGTCGGTTCCCCCAATTATTCTATCGGCCCCGGGAGTAAGGTTAACTGCGGCAATGTCAGACCAAATTGAGGCAATGCTGTGGCTGAAGCATGCTTTAAATTCTGAGGACTTTTTGGTATGATAGATAGGGATTTTAATTTTTGCCTGAAAAGCGTTGTTTTTACGGCTTACAAGGTAAAATAACTCCAGGTTATTGAGAAAGGAACATCAATTTGGATACCATTAAAAATGCTAAATCATATAGATTAAAAGGAGATCGGGCAGCCGGGCAGGAGGCCGGAGGAAGCAAGGAGAGAATCATTACTCCCGGCAATTATCAGGATGCCTCCGAATGGCTGGAGCTGGTGCGTAATTTAAATGTGGAGCATGCCCTCACAACCGGGGAGACGAAAAAGTTCAAGATGGATGTTTTCGGATGCCAGATGAATGAAAGGGATTCCGAAACTCTGGCAGGTCTTCTTACCCAGATGGGCTATGAACAGGTTTGGGGTGAGGATGCCTTTGCCCACCTGGTGGTTTTTGTCACCTGCTGTGTACGGGAAAATGCGGAGGAGCGGGTTTACGGCCATATCGGCGCTCTGGCCAAGGATTGTGAGGAAAAAGGGTCCTTTATTATCGCCTGCGGCTGCATGATGCAGCAGCCCCATGTGGTGGAAAAAATAAAAAAATCCTATCACAATGTTAAAATCGTTTTTGGCACCCACAATGTTCATACCCTGCCTGAGCTCATGTACAGGTACCTTACCCGGGGCAAGCGCCTCTTTGAGGTATGGGACAAGGAAGGGGCCATTGTGGAGGATCTTCCCGTAAAAAGAACGGACAAGCACAAGGCCTGGGTGAATATTGTTTACGGCTGCAATAATTTTTGCACCTACTGCATTGTTCCTCATGTCAGGGGCCGGGAAAGAAGCCGGAAGATGGAGGATATCCTTTCCGAAATCCGGGAGCTGGCTCTGGACGGGTGCAAGGAAATCACACTTTTGGGTCAGAATGTAAACTCTTTTGGAAATGATCTGGGGGAAAAGGATTTGTTTGCCCGGCTATTGAGGGAGATAGAGGCTATTGACGGCATCGAGCGAGTCCGCTTTATGACCTCTCATCCCAAAGATCTCTCCGACAGCCTTATTGAGGCCATGAGAGACTGCGGCAAGGTTTGCGGGCATCTTCACCTGCCCTTCCAGTCCGGCAGCAACCGTATGCTCAAGGCCATGAACCGGAAATACACGAAGGAGCATTATTTAGGGCTTATTGAAAAAATTAAAACACAGCTTCCACATATTGCTCTTACCACCGATGTCATCGTGGGCTTTCCGGGTGAAACGGAAGAGGATTTTGAGGAAACTCTGGATTTGGTGGAAAAAGTGGGCTTTGACTCCGCCTTCATGTTTATTTATTCCGCCAGAAAAGGAACGCCTGCCGCCACCCTGGAGCAAACGACAACGCCTGCACAAATAAGCGCCCGGTTTAAAAGGCTGGTGGATCTGCAAACCCGTGTGGCTGACGACTTGGCGCAAAAGTATAACGGAAGCATCACGGAGGTGCTGGTTGACGGGCCAAGTAAATCCAACCAGGAGATGCTTTCAGGACGGACACGTACAGGACGGCTTGTGAATTTTAAAGGGTCTGAAGAGCTTATTGGTACTCTGGTGGATGTGGAAATCACCCGTGCCGGAGCTTTCTGGATGGAAGGAAAGGAAGTGCCTCGCCGTGGCTAAGCTCACACCCATGATGCAGCAGTATACGGAAATAAAGGGGCGTTACAAGGACTGCATTCTTTTTTACCGTTTGGGCGATTTTTATGAAATGTTTTTTGATGATGCCATCCTTGCCTCCCGTGAGCTTGAAATTACGCTTACGGGAAGGGATTGCGGCATGGAAAGCCGGGCCCCCATGTGCGGGGTTCCCTATCATTCGGCTTATACCTATATCTCGCGCCTTATTGCCAAGGGCTATAAGGTGGCCATTTGTGATCAGATGGAGGACCCCTCGGTAGCCAAGGGGATAGTCAAGAGGGATGTTTCCCGGGTTATTACTCCCGGCACCGTCACCGATCCCGCCATGCTGGAGGATAAGAAAAACAACTACATTTTATGCGTTTACTGCCAGCAGGCCTATTTCGGACTGGCTGCCGCCGATATTACCACCGGCGAATTTTACACTACCCAAATCACCTGGGGAAGCTCCATGAGAAAGCTCATTGACGAAGCGGCCCGGTATCACCCTTCCGAAATTGTTGTGAATGAAGCCCTGTATAATAAGCCCGAGTACAAGTCTCTTATCGAGGACTACCTGGGGCTTCACGGCTCCGTGCTTCGGGATGAGAGCTTCAATCTCGCCGCCGGCGGGGCTAAAATTGAAGAAATAACAGGGAAAAATCCTCTGACCGGACTGGAGCTTGCCGCCTGCGCCTCTGGTGCGCTTCTTTCCTACCTGGAGGAAACCCAGAAGGTGAATTTAACCCATATTGAAAGCGTCCAGCCCTACAAAATCGAGCAGTACATGATCATCGACAGCGCCTCCCGGCGAAATCTTGAAATTACGGAAACCCTGAGAGACGCAAAAAAGAGGGGATCCCTGCTCTGGGTTATGGATAAAACCGCAACCGCCATGGGGGGAAGGAAGCTTCGCCACTGGCTGGAGCAGCCCCTTTTGGATACGGAGGAAATTAACTGGCGGCTTGATGCCGTTTCCGAGCTCAAGGAAGGCTTTATGGTGAGAAACGAGCTTATGGAGCTTATGACCGGCGTGTATGATATTGAACGCCTTTCCTCCAAGCTCATTTTCGGTACCGTTAATGCAAGGGATCTGGTTTCCTTAAAAAGCTCCCTTGGAAAGCTGCCTTACATAAAAGAACGGGCCCAGGCCCTAACCTCTGGCCATATCCGCTGCCTTGGGGAGCGCATGGATCTGATGGAGGATGTATGCGCCCTTGTTGAGGAGGCCCTTTTGGAGGAGCCACCCCTGTCCGTAAAGGAAGGGGGCATTATCCGTGAAGGCTATCATCCCGATGTGGATACCTATCGAAGAGCCACCACCGACGGCAAGATGTGGATTGCACAGCTGGAAGCCTCCGAGCGTGAACGCACCGGCATCAAGAGCCTTAAAATACGCTACAATGAAAATTTCGGCTA
>JAFADM010000534.1 GCA_023424865.1 Bacillota bacterium
GAGGGTATTCTAATGAAAAGAGACGAAAAAACGAAAAGCGCGCGGGATAAGATTATTAAGGCAGCCTTCTCTCTGTTTTCCGAGAAAGGTTATGAAGCAACCTCCACACAGGATATTATAAGCCTCACCGGACTTTCGAGAGGGGCCATGTACCATCATTTTAAAAGCAAGCAGGAGATTTTGGAAACCGTAACACGCCAGGCTCAGGAACAAATACATTCCTTTCTGGAGGCTTTGGTGACGGACAGTACGCTGTCAGCAAAGAATAAGCTGTCGAAAATCATTGCCTATAATGGAGAAAGTGAAGTGCAAAAGCAATTGATTGCCTGCCGGTGGCTTGAAAAAATCCCCTTTGCGCTGGTAGAAGAGATCCGTAATCTTAATCATATTATCGCACCCTGTCTGGCGCAAATTATTCGTCAGGGAGTGGAGGAAAAGGAGTTTGAATGCCCTTATATTGAAGAATTGGCTGAAATGCTTGCTTTGTTGCTCGATATATGGCTGGATCCCGTGCTGTTTAACCGAACCTATGAGGCTATCTGTACACGGCTGGATTTTGTGGCCTTTATGCTGGAAAAGCTCGGTGCGGACATTCTTGAAAAAGGAACTGTGTCCAGAATCAAAAGCTTGTATCAAGCTGCTTCTGGCCCTGTTAGATAATCATTCTAAAAAACTGGATAATGAAAGAACTATAGCCTGAAAATAAAGGAGCGATACCATGAACGACGCCAACAAGCAACAGCCACTGAAAGTTCTAATGATCAACCTGCCTTTTTCGGGGCATACCAACCCCACGTTGGAATTAGCCGGGGAGCTGGTTAAAAGAGGCTGCCAGGTTGCTTATATTCAGGCACCGCAGTGGAAGGAAAGAGTTCTTTCAACTGGTGCGGCATTTATTCCTTATGACAATTATGATGAAGCCTTAAGTCCCGCTAAAAAGGAATTTAAGAGCTGGTCCGGTGCCTACAATACGGCTCTGCGAGTGGGAGGCGAGTTTGACTGCATTATTTATGAAGTTCTGTTTTTCCCGGGGAAAAGTCTGGCCGACAAGCTTAATAAACCTTCTATCAGGTTGTTTTCAACCTTTGCGCTAAACCGTAGGGTTCTTGATAATTTCGGCAGAACCGGAGGGCCCTACATGACGGCTGTTTTCAGGCTTAAGCCCTTATTGCGGCTTCTGTCCTCCCGGTTGTATAAAAAGTATCAACTGGCCTATAAGGACATTGTTGACGAGCTTGTACTGAACGGGCCGGGATTGAATTTTGTCTATACACTGAGGGCGTTTCAAATTTACAATACCGACTTTCCGGATCCCAATTATCAGTTTATCGGGCCTTCCATCACAGCCAGACCCGCTGAAGTAGAAATTCCCTTTGAAAACATAAAAAACCCCCTTATATACATATCCCTGGGAACACTTATCAACCATTCCACTTCCTTTTTTAGAAAATGCTTCAAGGCCTTTGAAAATCAAGAGGTTACCGTCATTCTTTCCATAGGAAAAACCATCAAAAAAGAAGATCTGGGACCCATACCCTCTAATTTTTACGTTTATCCCTTTGTTCCTCAACTGGAGGTACTTAAGCATGCTGAGCTGTTTATTACTCATGGTGGCATGAACAGTGTGAATGAGTCCCTTTACTTTGGTGTTCCCATGCTGGTTATACCGGTAGGCAACGATCAGCCCTCCGTGGCAAACCGTGTTGAAGAATTAGGCCTGGGCAAAAGAATCAGCAACAGAGAGGCTACGCCGGAAATGCTTAGAAAGACGGCATTCAGTGTTTTAAGCAGTACAGGCTGCAAAGCGGAATTAAGAAAATTTCAGGATCTCATGAGGAAATCCGGCGGAAACGCGCTGGCAGCCGATGAAATTATTAACTACCTGAATAAAGGTCACTAAACAAAAAGAGATTCCAGGAGGCTATCAGGCTGTTTTTTATAGTGGGAATGGCTTGGGTATGAGAATATGAAATCCTTCAGATTTTTACACAGAAAGAAATGTTGAGGTATAATAAAATAAGAAAATTTTTCGTCTGAAAGAGAGAAGAAGGTCAGCTGCTTAACGGACGTAAGACTTTCATTTAGTGAGAGAAAGCAAATAGGGTGTTAATAATGAAGGAGTGCCTGACTGTTACAAATAAACAGGCCCGCCGTTTCCTGCTGCTTAAGCATGGTTTAATCGGAAAGCATAAATTCATAGGAGAGCAGGGGATTCTTGATTTTGTCCGGCAGGTGGGATGCATTCAGTTTGATCCCATTGATGTTTGCGGTAAAAATGCCGAGCTGGTTTTGCAGTCCAGGGTAAAGGGCTTTAAGAAAAGCATGCTTTACAGTCTTTTATATGAGAAGAGGAAGCTCCTGGATTATTTTGATAAAAACCTGGCCATCATTGAAACCCTCCATTGGCCTTATTTCAACCGCTACCGTGAGCTTCACAGGTCCGGCGGCCGAAGCCATGAGCGGGTTAATGAGGTAGGGGAGGAAATTAAAAATATAATAAGGCAAAAAGGGGCCGTATCCTCGGCGGATATTGGCTTTAAGGATACTGTGAGCTGGTATTGGAGCGATACGAAGCTTTCACGGGCCGCTCTGGAAACCCTCTATTTTCGCGGTGACTTGGTGGTACACCATAAAAAAGGGACTATTAAATACTATGACCTGGCAGAAAATGCTT
>JAFADM010000579.1 GCA_023424865.1 Bacillota bacterium
GATCGGCCATCCGATAACCCACACCCAATTCGGTTAGAATGAATTTGGGCTCAGTGGGTTTGTCCTCCAGCTTACGCCGTATATTTGCCATATTAACACGAAGAAGCTGGTTTTCGCTGTTATAGAAGCCCCAGATCTCTTTTATGATAAAATCATGTGTAAGAACCTTTCCCGGGTATCGTGAAAGGAGGCAGATAATTTTATATTCCACAGGCGTAAGGCGTACTTCCCTGCTGCCTACCCATACTCTTCGTTTTTCATAATCCACAATTAACTCACCCAATACCACCTTTCCCACCTCGGATAACAACGCTGTATCTTTACGGCGATGCCTCAACGCCGTTCGCATTCTTGCAAGAAGCTCGGATGTGCCAAAGGGCTTGGTAACATAATCGTCAGCACCAAGATCCAGGGCTTCCACCTTATCTCGTTCATGGGTCCTTGCTGAAACAACAACAAGAGGGGTATCCGACCATTGACGGATCTCCTTTAAAACCTTCATTCCATCCTTATCCGGCAATCCAAGGTCTAAGAGAATAAGATCCGGGCATTTTGAAGAAGCCATTTGTTCCGCGGCCCTGGCATTACCCGCCTTTATTACACTGTAGCCGTTGGCATTCAAAATAGCCGTTATAAAATTGGTTATATTTTTTTCATCCTCAACTAAAAGAACCTGTAACTCTTTATTCATACTATTCTTTCCTTTCCGTCATCCTTATATTGTTCCGCTTTTGTTAAGATAGAGGAAGGCTGAAGCTGACAACCATCCCGCCATGTCCATTCAGGCCGGAGTCCAGCACCCCTTCGTGAGCATTCACAATGGACCTGCATATGGACAGACCGATACCCATACCCCTTACAGAATCGGAAACCGGACTTTTTTCCTCTCTCTCTTCTTGGGAACATACCTCTCTCACTTTCAACGGTCCGTTGTCGGACACCTCAAAAACGGCATCGTTATTGCGTTTCTCAAGGCTTAAGTGAATGGGTTCATCCGGGATGGAGTATTTAGCGGCATTTTCAAGAAGATTAATAAGTACCTGCAAAATAAGCGTGCCATCCATGGGTACAAGCAAAAGCTCATCCGGTATCGCAATCAGGATTTCTCTATCCGGAAATCTTTTTTTTATACGTCCTGCCGCTTCAATAACAATTTCCTCAGCTGCTTCCGGTGTCTTTATTACCTTCATGGTTTCTTCCTGTATGCGTGTTACGGATAATAAATTTTCAACCATGCGGATGAGCCATTGGGAATCCTCGCGGATATCTCCTATAAGCTTAAGGCATGTCATTTTATCAAAGATATCATAATTCTCCAATATGGCGGAGCTAGCTCCCAAAATACCTGTCAGAGGTGTTCTCAAATCATGGGATATGGCGCGAAGCAGATTGCTTCTCATTTTCTCTTTTTCGGAGGCTATAAGCACTCTCTGGCTTTCCTCCTCCATTTGCTGACGTTCAATGGCCAGGGCCGCCTGTGATGCCAGCATACGTAAAGTAACCATTGCACTGCGGTTTGGTAATTTCCCCTGGGCACAGGATACGCCCAGAACCCCCAGGACCTTTCCCCTGGCCTCCACAGGCAGATAATAGGCCTCTGCATCGGAGAACCGGAGTGTTCCCACTCCGGCTTGCTCATGATTGTTATAAACCCAGCTTGCAACATGGCGGGCAGTCTCATTGAGCATATAGGAGGCATCTGCCTCCCATTGGGCCTTAAGCAAATGACCGTTTCCATCGCTAGCGGGATCATCCATATAGAAAACGCAGGAGCGTTTTATAGCCTCTACGATATGTCCCAGGGTCAGAGAAATAATTCCGTCCAGACCCTTGGTCGCCTGATACTTTATGTTGAGCTCATAAAGCAGCTCTGTCCTGCGTTCTCTCTCCACTGCCACCTGAGCTTGAGCCTTTATTCGCATGGTCAGCGTACTTGTCACAAAAGCGACCACAAGCATAATGGTAAAGGTTATAGGATACTCCGGTTTTATCATACTGAATTTCAAGCGAGGATCAGTAATAAAATAATCATAGGCGAATACGCAAATTACAGATCCAATGACACCATACACATATCCTTCGGTTATGCGGGATATAATCAGTATGCAAAGAATATACACCATAATGGTATTTTGTGCATCCAGATTCATCAAGTAAAGGGCTTCTGATACAAGAACGGCCACCAATAAGGCACATACCGTTTTGATACTGTCCTTCCGTGAAAGCAATAACTGATTTGCAAATGCTTCCTTATCCCATTGCTTCAATAACCGCGCAAACATTTGTTCAACGCCTTTCCTGCCAGTCCTTCTCGTTAAAGCCCGCACCATTTTCGGACTATTTCTATTCCATTCTATCAAAACGTCGAAGATTTGTCCTCTTAGTCTTTTTGGAAATAAATACTCCGGAAAAAAGCCGTTACGTTTACTTCTTTTCATAATTTATAAGTGAGTCAAAAGCTCAGGGCTTCGCCCCACTTTTTATCCAGACTTGCGTACGCAAATGACTACCAGCAAAAAGCCCTCCCCGCATTTTTCATTCCAGGGGAGGGCCATGCTTCATAAAATCAAGCCATACTAATTATTTTATGGCCTTGTCGCCTCTTTCCTTTGTTCGAATACGTATAGCATCTTCTATGTGAGAGATAAAAATCTTTCCGTCTCCAACCTCTCCAGTATAGGCTTTATCAATGATATGCTGCACAACATCCTCAACCTGCTCGTCGCTTACGATAAGATCAAGCTTAAGCTTTGGCAGAAAATTATAATCCACCTCGGAACCCCTGACGAATTCCTTCCAGCCCTTTTGATTTCCGCAGCCCATCACCTGAGTGATGCTCAAGCCGTTAAGATTAAGAGCCTGGAGCATATCCTTTATATCCTGCAATTTATCCGGCCGGATGTAAGCTTCTATTTTTTTCATAAATCACACAACCCTTTCATGGACGGCCGTCACCTTTAAATAGGCTTTTATAGACGGCGTCCTCCTTATTATAATGGGCTTTTACAGCATACGAAAGGCACAGGGATTAATCCATGCCGTTAAAGGCAGGATAAGCCGATTCGCCGTGTTCGGAAGCATCCAGTCCCAGCTCCTCGTCTTTAGTGCTTACCTTAATGCCCTTTGTAATAGCCTTTGCAATGAAGGCAGCTACTAAGGTACCCACAACAGCAACCACAATGGTAATGGCAATGGCTGCAATTTGACGAAGGAAAAGGTTTACGTCGCCAAATACAAGACCATCCCAGGCAGCTGCGGAGTTAATGGATTTCTGTGTGAAAAGGCCTGTTGCTATACCGCCCCAGATTCCGCCGATACCATGGCAGCCAAACACATCAAGCGCATCGTCGTAGCCGAATTTTTTCTTAATAACGGTAATGAAGAAATAGCATATGGGGCTAACAAGAGCACCAATGATAATTGCTGACCAAATAGGTACAAAACCGGCACCGGGAGTTATGGCTACAAGACCGATAACCATACCGGTAGAGGAACCGACAAGAGTTGGCTTGCCGCTTTTAATTGTTTCAATAAGCATCCATGAAAGCATAGCAGCTGCAGCTGCGGTATTGGTTGTCATGAAGGCATGGGCTGCAAGCTCATTGGCTGCAAGGGCGCTGCCTCCATTGAAGCCGAACCAGCCGAACCACAGCAGTGCGGCACCAAGAAATACAAAGGGGGCATTGTGGGGATGGTAGGTAGCCCTTTTATAATTCTTGCGTCCTCCAAGAAGAATGGAAAGTACCAACGCACTGACACCGGAGCTGATATGTACAACATTTCCGCCTGCAAAGTCAATGGAGCCAATCTGAAACAGGTAGCCGCCGCCCCAGACCATATGTGCCAGGGGATAGTATACGATAAAGGACCAGATGGTTACAAAAATGACAAGAGAGGAAAACTTCATTCTTTCCACCACAGCACCGGTAATAAGTGCAGGTGTAATGACGGCAAACATCATCTGGAAAATGGCAAAAGTAAGGGTGTTGGGATACGCCAGGGTCGTATCCGTCAGGCTGTCAAAATTCAAACCAAACCAGTTTAAATCGCCTATAACGGGTCCCGTACCGCTAAAGGAAAGAGAAAAGCCCAGCAAAACCCAAAGGATTGAGCCCACTCCCATTAGGACTGCCGAAGACATTATGGTATTTACTACATTTTTTCTTTTGACAAGACCACCGTAAAAAAAAGCAAGTCCGGGTGTCATAATAAACACCAATGCTGATGAAGTGAGCATCCAAGCCACAGCTCCTGAATCCATAAACAAACCTCCACTTCGCCGCTTATAAAGCGGCACCCAATGTAATGTTGAAAAGATAATGAAAAACTCTTGTCTATTTTTTAACGCAACAAAAAAAGGTACCCTATGCCTTTGAGGCATACAGCACCTTCGCTGACTAAAAAATAAACTTTTGTGTACCGCATCGGGAAATACGCTACATCATTTAGGATGAAGAAATTATACCATGGGT